>JALYZL010000109.1 GCA_030948875.1 Actinomycetota bacterium | reverse complement strand
CGATCGCCGCCGCAGGCTGGATCGCCGTCTTGCTCGCCACCCCGATCGCGGGCCGGATCCTCTATCTCGCCCCATTTCCCGCCTTTGCCACCGGCGATTCGGTTGGCCGGACCGCCGATCGCATTCTCGTGGCGCCACTCACGACCGGCCTGCTCGCCCCCGCGGCAGTGTGGGCCGCCGCCGCGGCGATCCTGCCCCTCGTGGTCCGGGGACGCTCGATCGCGCTCGATCTCGTCCGCGCCGGGGCCTGGGCGGCGCTGCTGACCGTGGCCACGCCGGCGGCGATCGTCGCCGTCCGCGGCGCGGGCTCGGCACCCATGATCCGAGGAGCACTCTTCGGTGGCGCGGCAGCGGCCATACTGGCGCTTGCATCTCGGTGGTTGGCGGTCCGCCGTCCCACCCTCGCCGCGCTTCGCCGGGCGAATGGTGCCGGGGCGCGTTTTCCGTAGCATGAACCGCCCCGAGGGGGCTTGACCATGAGTGTGCTCAGGAGCATCGAGAGCAAGATCGCCGGCCTCGTCGAGGGGACGTTCAACCGTGCCTTTCGCTCGGAGGTGCGTCCCGTGGAGATCGCCCGCAGGCTCACCCGGGAGATGGAGGAGCACAAGTCCCAGTCGCTGTCGCGCACCTACGTGCCCAACGATTACCGGGTGTTCCTGTCCCCGCGCGATCGCGAGCGCTTCGCCGACTACGAGGAGGAGCTCGCCGCCGAGATGGCCGGATACCTGCTCGAGCACGCCCGCCGCGAGCGCTTGGCTCTGATCGCGCAGCCGGTGGTCGAGTTCGAGACCGACGACCGGCTCGGCCTGGGCGAGTTCGGGATCCAGACGTGCTCGGTGCATCCCGAGCACGCCGAGGACGATCACGAACCGGCGCCGGACCGGCGAGCCGCGGAGCCCTCGGGCCGGACGATGGTCTACAGCACCGCCGGACGGGTCGCCGAGCCGTTGGAGGAGCGCGCTCGCTCGCGCCAGCGGACCGCGCTGTTGGTCACCAGTGGCCGGCGGCTGGTCGTCGGGGCCGGGGGGGCGACCATCGGCCGCAGCCGTCAGTGCGACGTGATGCTCGACGACCCCGACCTGTCGCGGGCTCACGCCGAGATCCGGCCGCGCGGTGGCTCCTGGGTGGTGACCGACCTCGGTTCGACCAACGGCTCGCGGCTCAACGGCCGGCGGCTGGAGGCCACCGAGGTGCTCAAGCCCGGCGACGAGCTCGAGTTCGGTGCCACCCAGCTGACCTTCGAGCTGGAGTAGACGCGTGCTCGCCCCCGTCTCCGTCGGCCTGAAGTTCGGCTTCCTGATCGTCCTCTACCTGTTCCTGATGTGGGTGGCGTGGAGCGCCGTACGGGACCTGCGCCGCGGCCGCGGCGGGGTCGTGCAGAGCGAGGACCCGCCGCCGGTGGATGCCACCGGCATGTACCCCGCGGTTTCCGACTTCGGAGGCGTCGAGCAGTTCGAGCCTCGGCTGCTGGTCGAGCGCGCCGCCGGGCATGAGAGCGGGGTCGCCTATGACCTAAGCGACGGCGTGATGCTCGGCCGCGGCGACGTCGAGATCAAGCTCGAGGATCCGTTCGCGTCCTCGCGGCATGCCCGCATCTCGCGTCAGGGCCACGTGCTGGTCATCGAGGACCTCGGCTCGACCAACGGCACCTATCTCAACGAGGACCCGCTCAACGGCCCGCAGCCGCTGCACGACGGCGATCGTGTGCGGATCGGCGACTCCGAGTTCACCTACCTGCAATGACCCTGCGCGCCGCCGACACCGCCTCCCGGACCGACACCGGTCGCCAGCGCCGCGACAACGAGGACAGCTCGTTCGCTCGCGCACCGCTGTTCGTGATCGCCGACGGGATGGGGGGCGCCCAGGCCGGCGAGGTCGCGTCACGGATCGCCGTCGAGGCGTTCGCCGACGCCCTGCCCGACGAGGGGAGCTTCGAGGAGCGTCTGGCCGGGCGTGCGCAGGAGGCCAACCGCAAGATCTACGAGAAGTCGCGCACGGCTCACGAACAGGCGGGCATGGGGACGACCCTGACCGCCGTCTACGTCGATGAGGCGGGCCTGGCCGTCGCGCACGTCGGCGACAGCCGCGCCTACCTGTATCGCCACGGGGAGCTCGGACGGCTGACCCAGGATCACACCCTGGTCGAGGAGCTCCTGCGCCGCGGCAAGCTGACCGAGGAGCAGGCCGCCGAGCATCCCCAGCGATCGATCATCACCCGTGCGCTCGGCGTCGACCCGGTGGTCGAGGTTGACACCCGGACCTACGCCGGCCGCGCAGGCGATGTCGTGCTGCTGTGCTCCGATGGCCTGACGTCGATGATCACCGAGACGACGATCGTCGAGGTGCTCGATTCAGAGCCCGACCTGGACCAGGCCGCCGAGGCGCTGATCGCCGCCGCCAACGACGCTGGCGGACGCGACAACATCACGGTGATCCTGTTCCGCCTCGAGGATGTCGGCGGTGCCGCGCCCGAGCAGGACACGATGGTCGGGCTTCCCGCGGTCTCCGCCGACTCCGGGTCAGACGGCGAGGCCGCCCGCACGGACGCCAGCGCCCCGGGCGCGCCCCGCGCCCTGGCCGCGTTGTCCGCAGCCGGCGGCCCGTCGGCCCTCACCGCCTCGCGCCAGGACGCGGCAACCG
>JALYZL010000090.1 GCA_030948875.1 Actinomycetota bacterium | reverse complement strand
TCGAGCTCGATATCGCGCTCGACCTGGAGCAAATCCGCGGCTACGGGCTCAGCGACGTGGAGACGGAACTCCTGGCCGCCGTCGCACTCTGGGAGGTCCGTTCACTGCTCGATCGGCCGCTGCGGCTGCGCACTGCGTGCGACCTCGAACTCGTCGAGCCGCCGCTGGTAAGGCGTCCTAAAAGTTGGCAGTTGCCCAACGCCGCCGCGCTCGCTCGCGAGATCGAGAGCGCGAACGTCAACTTTGACTCCGATGGCCCGTACACGCTTATCTCCGAGTAGACAGTGCTAGGTCTCGAAATTCGCTTCGATCTCGGTCGCTACCACGCCAATCCGTGGGGCTCGCATGTCAACGAGGCGGCGACGGAATGGCCGCCGAGCCCGTGGCGACTGATCAGAGCGCTCTACTCGACCGCTCGTACGAACGTGAGCTTGGCCCAGAGTCGAACAGCCATCGACCGCGCGCTGCAGGCGCTGCTGGATGCTCCACCACCGGTGTTCGAATTGCCGGCCGTCTCCTCTGCGCACACGCGTCACTACATGCCGAAGTCGAGCTACTCAGCGCTTCATAGGGGCGATACGGCGAAAGTTCTCGACGGGTTCATGGCCGTCGATCCAGGCGCGACCCTCACGGCGTGGTGGGACGCCGCTCTCGACGCCGAGGCGGCCGATGCGCTGGGGGTGGTCGCACGCGCCCTCGGCTATCTCGGACGGTCGGAGTCGGTCTGCTCGGCCAGAATGGTTGCGGGTGCTGGCCCGGAGCGGACCTCCGCCGCGCCCGCCGAGTCGGTCGAACCGGGGGACGCATGGCAGTTGGTCGATCTTCTGTGTCCACAGCGTGGTCAGAGGCTCGAGGCGCTTGCAGTGTCAGTGACCCAGCTGAGGAAGAGTCGGCGTCTGGTCCCGCCTGGCACCCGGCGCGTGAGCTATGCGGTGTCGCGGGTGGAAATGCCAGCGTCAACGCTCGAAGTCAAGGGCGGTGATGTTCATCCGACGCTCGCAGTGTTTCGCCTGAAGGGATCTGGGCGCCCCTCGATCACCGAAGCTGTGGCAGTCGGGCAGGCGCTTCGTAACGCGGTTCAGAGTCGGTACGGCGCACGCAACAGCGAGGCGGCGTCGCCTACGTTCAGCGGCAGGCAGGGAGTCGAGCCCCGCAGCGACCAGCATCGCCACGCCCACTACCTGGCCCTTCCCGATGGCGCGAGCCCCCGCGTGGGCCGTCTGGTGGTGTGGGCTCCCGAGGGCTTCGCGGCACCTGAGGTTGAGGCGCTGGCGAGTGTCGGCTATCTGTCCATGCGAGGGATCCCCGAACGCCTGCCTGCCGCGCTGGTGGCGCTCGCGACCGAGTCCGAGCTCCGCTTGCCGGAGCTGCTCGGACCAGCGCGGTCGTGGCGCTCGATCACGCCGTTCGGGCTCGTGCGGCATCCGAAGGTGCGACGCGGTCAAGTGCTCGACTCGCCCGCCGATCAGGTGCGTCGAGAGCTGTCCAAGCGGCGGCTTCCCGAGCCCGACGAGGTGACCCTCGAGCGTGGATCTTGGCATCGCTTCCGCAGTTCCAAGGTCGGGCAGTCCCGGCTCGAACGGGTGAGCGTGTTCGGCATCAGCCTACGCTTCAGCGAGCCGGTGCCGGGGCCGCTAACGCTAGGCGCTTTTAGCCATTTCGGCCTGGGGCTGTTCGGCCGCCTTGAGCAATGAGTTCCTCGCTACCGATCTGAAACGCGAGGATCGACCACGAGCGTACGAGCCGCGACGCACATAGCTTGATCGTCGCGCCGCTCAGCGGGAGCCCCGTCGAGCGGCGGCGGCGTCCTCATACCGCTCAGCGAGCGCCAGGCTCGCGTCGCGGACGCCCTTGACATCGGTCCGATTGGCCTCGGCGCGCAGTTCGCCCGCCCGCGCTCGCAGCTCGCCAGGGCTGCGTGTGCTCTCAAGCAAACGATCCTCCATGGCGCCGATGAGCCAACGGTCCTCCTCACGCAACGCGGGCCAGCGATCAGTCGACACAACGCCAGTGTACTGAGCGAGCCGGCTCTCGAATGCGGCCGGGAACGTCGAGGCGCGGGAGGCGAGCGTGTCAGGGCACTGGCCAGGCTCGGAACGCGGGTCCGTGGGATAAGTCGCCGTAGGGGGCAGTTACATTCGCCCTCATGACCCCGACCGTCCTCCACTACGACGCAGACTTCGATCGGGTCGCCGCTGTGACCGGCTAACCTCGTTCGCGTAGCCCAGACGCTGCAGAGGCGCGCACGGGCGCGCGCCGAGCGCGAGGGTAAGACGCTGAGCGAGCTGGCACGCGAAGCGTTAGAGCGATACGTCGGCTGATTGGTTACGCCAAACGTGCTCGAGACGGGCTGGCTGTGGCGCGAGGTGGTCAGCGGCCTCGCCGCGGATTACGACGTGCCGCTCGACCACCTGCTGGTCGACAACGCCGCGATTAACTCGTAGCCAATCCGTCCGAATTCGACGCGATCCTGACCGAGAACATGTTCGGGGACATCCTCAGCGACGAGGCGGCGGTGAGGAGCGCGTGGCTCGGCGGCGATGCCCCCGGGGCTTGTTCGAACCGGTGCACGGCGCGGCGCCCGACATCCCCGGCACCGGTGCGGCGAACCCGCTCGCGATTCTGCTCGGCGCGCCGTCAGACGATCGCCGGCCAGTCGATCCGCGCGGCGAGATCAAGCGCGCCGAGGTCGATCACGCGGCTGCGCTCGACCGCGCGGTACTCCCCGTCTGTGAGCGCCAGCCAGTGGACCGCGTGCTCGGACGGGTCGACAATGAGGATCTCGTCGACCCCGTGGGCGGCGTAGAACGGCTGCTTCTGCCAGCTCTCGTCGCCGGGAGACACGATCTCGATCACGAGCGCGGCGGTGGGCGCCCAGGTGCCCCACCCCGTCTCCCGGTGCAGGGCGCCGTCGGGCACGCGGAAGTCGTCCTTGCCCTCGCCGAGGTTGAACTGGCTGGTGACCACGAGCCCGGCGGCGTTCGCGAGCGGAGTGAGCAGATGGATCAGCTGCGCCTCGATCCGAGCGTGGGCTTCGTTCGGAGCGGGAACCACGTGCAGCACACCCTCCCACACCTCGTCGAACAGGTCGACGCCCGAGCGCCGACGCCGCTCGAGTAACGCCTCGATCTCATAAGCGGCGGGGTCTAGCACGAGCGTCGGCACAAGCGAAGCATAGCCGCCCGGTGCGCTCTCGCAGCCTCGTCTCGGCCTGTGATCGGCTAGCTTCAGGGACCGCGATGAGTAAGCATATCCTCCTCCTTCCCGGTGACGGAATCGGCCCGGAGATCATCGCGCCTGCCGTCGAGATCCTGAACGCCGTCGCGCAGCTCGAGTACGAGGAGCACCTGTTCGGCGGCGCGTCGATCGACGCCCATGGGACGGCGCTCACCGACGAGACGCTCGAAGCGTGCCGGCGGGCCGACGCCGTCCTCCTCGCGGCGGTGGGCGGGCCGAAGTGGGACACCACGGACGCAGCCAAGCCCCGTCCCGAGCAGGGTCTGCTCGGTCTGCGCAAGGGCCTCGGCCTGTACGCCAACCTGCGTCCCGTTAGGCCCGTGCCGGCGCTCTACGACGCGAGCCCGCTCAAGCGCGAACGGATCGAGGGCACCGACCTCCTCGTGGTGCGCGAGCTCACCGGCGGGATCTATTTCGGCGAGAAGACGCGGACCGCGGACTCGGCCAGCGACACCTGCGTATACACGCGCGCCGAGATCGAGCGGATCGCGCGCGTCGCCTTCGGCGCGGCGCGCCGGCGTGTCACCAGCGTCGACAAGGCGAACGTACTCGAGACGAGCCGGCTGTGGCGCGAGGTCATTAGCGGTCTCGCGGGCGACTACGACGTGCCGCTCGATCACCTGCTCGTCGACAACGCCGCCATGCAGCTCGTCGCCCACCCCGCCGAGTTCGACGTGATCGTCACCGAGAACATGTTCGGCGACATCCTCAGCGACGAGGCGGCGATGATCACCGGGTCGATCGGCATGCTCCCGAGCGCCTCGCTCGGGGGCGAAGGACCGGGGCTGTTCGAGCCCGTGCACGGCTCGGCGCCCGACATCGCGGGCATGGGGACGGCCAACCCCCTCGCCATGTTCCTCTCGGCGGCGCTGATGCTCCGTCATGGACTCGCTTTGGAATCCGAGGCAGCGGCGATAGAATCGGGCGTCGATCGTGCGCTGGCCGACGGGCTGCGCACGAGCGACCTCGGGGGCACCGCCACGACGCGCGATGCCACCGAAGCCGTCCTCCAACATCTGTAGCAAGGAGCCTCACGTGGACCAAGTCGACCTCATCTGGCAGAACGGGGAACTCGTCGCCTGGGAGGACGCGAAGGTACACGTACTCACCCACGGTCTTCACTACGGCACCGGAGTGTTCGAGGGCATCCGCGCCTACGAGACCGAGCACGGCCCAGCGATCTTCCGCCACCGCGATCACCTCGCGCGCCTGTTCAAGTCGGCCGAGCTCTACTACATGCCGATCCCCTTCACGCCCGAAGAGCTGCGCCAGGCCACGCACGAGCTGATCACGGCAAATGGGCTGTCGGAGTGCTACATCCGGCCGATTGCCTTCCGGGGCTACGGGCAGATGGGCCTCTACCCGCTCGACTGCACGGTCGAGGTCGCGATCGCTGCGTGGCCGTGGGGCGCCTACCTCGGTGAGGACGGCAAGCAGCAGGGCATCCGCGCCAAGGTCGCGAGCTGGCGGCGGATCTCCCACGACTCGCTGATCCCGCACGCCAAGGCGTCCGGGCAGTATCTGAACAGCGTCCTCGCCAAGGTCGAGGCCTCGAAGGCGGGCTACCAGGAGGCGATCCTCCTCGACTCGCGCGGCTTCGTGTGCGAGGGGTCGGGCGAGAACATCTACATCGTCCGCGCCGGCGAGATCCTCACCCCACCCCAGACGGCTGGGATCCTCGACGGAATCAACCGCAAATCGATCATCCAGATCGCGTGTGATCTCGGGTACACGGTGGTCGAGCGCGACCTCGCGCGCGCCGAGCTTTACCTAGCCGACGAGGTGTTCATGACCGGCACCGCGGCCGAGCTGGTCCCAGTCCGGGAGATCGATGACCACGCGATCGGGAGCGGCGAGCCCGGCCCGGTCACCGGCGAGCTCGGGCGCGTATTCGACGACGTGCTGCACGGACGCCACCCGCGCTACCTCGACTGGCTCGACGTCGTGAAGGTGCCGACGCAGGCGGCGTGATGGCGGGCTCCGCCTTGGCGAGCATGCGAATTACGAATGCGGAGCACGCGGTCAGCGCACGTCGCTGACCGCGTTCCGCTTCCAGATTCGCACGCTACCGACCGAAAGGACCCGCATGGCCAAGATCCAGCTCTTCGACACCACGCTCCGCGACGGCATGCAGGGCGAGGGCATGTCACTCTCGGCGCAGGAGAAGCTCCGCGTCGCCCACCGGCTCGACGAGCTCGGGATCGGCGTGATCGAGGCCGGGTTCGCCGAGTCGAACCCGAAGGAGCTCGAGCTCTTCTCCCTGCTTGCCGCCGAGCGCTTCCAGCACGCCGACATCGCCGCCTTCGGGATGACGCGCCGGCGCGACTCGACGGCCGAGGAGGACACGGGGCTGCGCGTGCTCGGCGAGTGCTTCGCGCCCGTCGCGGTGCTCGTGGGCAAGACCTGGGCGCTCCATCTCGAGAAGGTCGTCCGCGTCTCGCGCGAGGAGAACCTGCGGATGATCTCCGAATCCGTCGCCTTCCTCGTCGCGCGGGGCAAGCGGGTGATCTACGACGCCGAGCACTTCTTCGACGGCTACGCCGACGACCCGGGCTACGCCCTCGAGTGCCTGGTGGCAGCGGCAGAGGCGGGCGCGGAGACCGTGACCTGCTGCGACACCAACGGAGGAACGCTCCCCCACAGCGTTGCCGCGGCGACGGTGGAGGTGGCGCGCACGCTCGCTCAAATCAGCGTTCAAATCGGCATCCACTGTCATGACGACGCCGGCTGCGGCGCGGCCAACACGCTCGCGGCGGTACAGGCGGGCGCGACCCACGTGCAGGGGACGATGAACGGCTACGGCGAGCGCTGCGGCAACGCCAACCTCGTGTCGATCATTCCCAGCCTGCAGCTCAAGCTCGGCTACGAATGCCTGTCCGAGGCGCAGCTCGAGTCGCTGACCGAGGTCTCTCACTTCATCGACGAGCTGCTCAACTTCACGCCCGATCCTGACGCCCCCTACGTCGGACGCAATGCCTTCGCCCATAAGGGCGGGATGCACGTCGCCGGCGTGCGCAGCGATCCGGCCACCTTCGAGCACATCGACCCCGCGGTGGTGGGGAACGGTCGCGAGCTGCTGGTCTCCGAGCTCTCGGGCAAGGGAACGGTCCAGGCTCGGGCCAAGGACGCGGGCATCGAGCTCGACGACGTCACGGCACGGCGGGTGGTCGAGCGCGTCAAGGAGCTCGAGCACCACGGCTATCACTACGAGGCCGCGGACGGATCGTTCGAGCTCCTGCTGCGCAAGGAGACCGGCGAGTACGAGCCGCTGTTCCGGCTCGAGTCCTGGCGCGCGATCGTCGAGAAGCGCGCCGACGGCCGCGTGGAGACCGAGGCGACGATCAAGATCTGGGTCGACGGCGAGCGCTACGTGCGCACCGCCGAGGGCAACGGACCCGTCCACGCCCTCGACAAGGCGCTACGCGAGGCGATCGGAGAGATTCATCCACATCTGCGGGACATCGAGCTCGTCAACTTCAAGGTCCGCATCCTCGATGAGACCAAGGGCACCGGAGCGGTCACCCGCGTGCTCCTCGATGCCTCCGACGGCCAGGCGGTTTGGGGCTCGATCGGCGTCTCCGAGAACGTGATCGAGGCATCGTGGGAGGCGCTCGTCGACTCGCTCGAGTACGGAATGCAGCCCGGCCGCCTGACGGCTCCGCGGCCGCAGCCCGCGCCCGCGGCTCCGCGTCGGTGAGCGCCGAGGAGCCGATCGCCCTCGCACGACCGATTCTCGGTGCCGCCGAGGAGGAGCGCGTGCTCGCGGTGCTGCGCTCCGGCCAACTCTCGCTCGGTCCGCTGCTGGTGGAGTTCGAGGAGGCGTTCGCCGCCGCCGTCGGGGTCCCGTACGCCAGCGCCGTCTCGAGCGGGACCGCCGGGCTGCACCTCGCGCTTCGCGCCGTCGGGGTGTCCGACGGCGCCGAGGTGATCACCAGCCCGTTCTCGTTCGTGGCGAGCGCCAACGTGGCGCTCTACGAGCGAGCTCGGCCGGTGTTCGCTGACATCGATCCGGTCACCTTGAACATCTCCCCGGAGGCGGCTGCCGCCGCGGTGACCGAGCGCACGGCCGCCATCCTTCCCGTGCACGTGTTCGGCTACCCGGCCGACATCACCGCGCTCGAGCGGGTCGGTCTCCCCATCGTCGAGGACGCGTGCGAGGCGCTTGGAGCTGTGTACCCCGACGGCACCCCGGTCGGCGCCGGCGGCGCTCACCCGGCTGTGTTCGGCTTCTACCCGAACAAGCAGCTGACGACCGGGGAGGGGGGGATGGTCACCACGACCGACTCCGCGATCAAGGAGCGCCTGGACTCCGAACGCAATCAGGGCCGCGCGCCCAACATGGGCTGGCTCGACCATGACCGGCTGGGGTTCAACTACCGCCTCTCCGAGGTGGCCTGTGCCCTTGGGCTGGCGCAGCTGGAGCGCCTGGATGCGATGCTCGCGGCGCGCGCGCGGGTGGCCGGCTGGTACCGCGAGGCGCTCGCGGGGATCGATGAGCTCGAGCTTCCGTGTCCCGATGCTGGGGGAGCGCGGCGCGGGTGGTTTGTCTACGTCGTGCAGCTTCCGCGAGGGCCCGACCGCGACGAGACCGTGCGCGCGCTCGCCGAGTGCGGCATCCCCAGCAAGCCGTACTTTCCGGCGATCCACCTGATGAGCTTCTACCGCGAGCGCTTCGGTCACCGCGAGGGCGAGTTCCCGGTGTGCGAGGACGTCGCGGCACGATCGATCGCGCTGCCCTTTCACCCGGAGCTCAGCGAGGTTCAGGTGGCGCGGGTCGCTGCGGCCCTCGAAGCGGTGCTCTCTCGGGCGCGGGCCGGGGCCGGGCCATAACATCACGGTCATGTCCCGTTTCGCCGAGCCGCCGGACCATCTCTTCCGGCGGCTGAACGACTCGATCGGCTACGACTGGCGCCTCGGCCCCTACGACGTCCAGCAGTCGCGTGCCCACGCGTCGATGCTCGCGGCCCGGGGGATCAT
>JALYZL010000088.1 GCA_030948875.1 Actinomycetota bacterium | reverse complement strand
ACGAGCTCGATCTCCACCAGTCCGTCGGCGAGGGCAACCGCGGTCTCGATCGAGTCGGCCAGGCGCTTACGCAGGTCGTGCTTCATGACCAGCCGGTCGACAACAACGGCGACGTCGTGCTTGTACTTCTTGTCGAGGACGATCGCCTCGTCCAGTCGTCGCAGCTCGCCGTCGACCTTTACCCGGCTGAACCCCTCCGCTTGCAGCTCCTCCAGGCGCTTCCCGAACTCGCCCTTACGCCCGCGAACGATGGGCGCCAGCACCATGAAGCGCGTGCCGTCGGGCAGCTCCATGACCTGGTCGATGATCTGCTCCGCCGACTGGCCGACGATCGGACGCCCGCAGATGTGGCAGTGCGGCTGGCCGATCCGCGCCCACAGCAGCCTCAGGTAGTCGTAGACCTCGGTCACCGTCCCCACCGTCGAGCGGGGATTGCGCGACGTGGTCTTCTGATCGATCGAGATCGCCGGCGACAGACCCTCGATGGAATCGACGTCGGGCTTGTCCATCTGACCGAGAAACTGCCGCGCATACGCCGACAGCGACTCGACATAACGTCGCTGCCCCTCGGCATAGATCGTGTCGAACGCCAGCGACGACTTGCCCGACCCCGAAAGGCCCGTGATCACGGTCAACGACCCCCGCGGGATCGCCACCGTGACGTCCTTCAGATTGTGCTCCCGCGCACCGGAGATAACGAGCTGATCCACGACAGATCATTCTAGGAGACCGAACAGACGTTCGGAGGGCTGCCGAAGCGGCCGGAAGCGCGGTCTCCGCCGATTGGGAGCGAACTGGTAACGTGATCCCAATGGAAACCACGATCGACTCCGTTGGACGTATTGTCGTCCCCAAGCCCCTTCGAGATGCCCTCGGGCTCACCCCTGGATCGACTGTCGATATCTCACGCTACGGCGCTGGGCTGCAATTACTCCCGACGGGACGCACTGCCCGACTCGTCGACGAGTCCGGAGTGCTCGTGGCCACCGGCGACACCACGATCGACGACGAGGTGGTCTTTCGGCTCATCGACAGCGGACGGCGTTGACCCCGCTCGGCGTCGACACGAGCGTCGCAGTTCCACTGCTCGTGCAGCCCCACCAAGCGCACGCCGCCGTCGTTCGCTGGTGGGATGGTCGCGAAGTCGCCCTGAGCGGCCACGCTCTCGCGGAAACCTATTCCGTGCTGACGCGACTGCCGGGCGACCTCCGGCTCGCCCCTGCCGATGCCGCCAGGTTGGTCGCCGAGCGGTTCGTCGAGCCTCTGGTCCTCGGGGCTGACATAGCTGCGCGTGTGCCCGACAGGCTAAGTCGGCTTGGTATCGCCGGCGGAGCGGTCTATGACGCGCTCGTGGCCCTCGCCGCAGTCGAGCACGACGCGAACCTAGCCACGCGCGACATCCGTGCCAAGGCCACGTACGACACGGTCGGAGCACGAGTCGTCGTGGTCGCGGGATGACGTAGGGCGCGATGTTCTCAACGTCAGAGTAGTTGCGTTGAGACCACGCGAACGTCGCGTCTTCGGGGTGGACCGCAGCGTCGTCCTCCCGATCGTATAAGAGACGGTCTTCAGTTCTGCGATCAAATCGTCGGCGAGCTCGACGCCGACCAGGAGCTCGGATGCGGTGATCGGGCTGATCGCGACACCCGCATCGTCGGGCGGCACCTCGGCTCTGTCCGCGTGGCCACGCTCGAGCGCGATCAGCGCTCCTGGAGCCACGGTCGCAATCTCGCGCCCCCGCGGACCGATGGCCGAAGGCGACGCGCTGTGCGAGTTAGGTTGATTCGTGTGAGCTCGCCGCGTGGGCGAGCTGTTCACGAAGCAAGCGAGCGTGGGCCCGTCACTGGACGCCGCGCGGGGCGGTCTGGCTTCCTGCCGCGCCGAGCATCGCCTGGCCTTTGAAGCAGAACTTCCAGCCGTTCTGGTAGCCGACGATATCGTAGTAGATGCAGCGTACGCCGTGCCGCTCGGTGAAGCTCTTCAGCGGCGGGCCGAATTGCCTGAGGATCTGGCGGTAGGACTCGCTTACGATGTTTTCGCCGATCCCGTAGTTGAACACCGCGCCGCGCCGGCGCAACCGCGGCCACGCCCCCGCCTCGTGGCGTGTGAGCGGGAGCGCGAACTGGTGGGTGAATTTTGTGCCGTCGGCCAGATGCGCTCGCAGCCGTACGGCGCCGCGAGCCGAGGGCGAGAACGCCACCAGGAACACTCGGTGGGTCGACATCGGCAGCGATGTCCGCCTTTCCCCCGGGCCGAGCAGCTCCAGGCGAGTGACAGTTCGGTCTGCTTGGCCGTAGAGCGTGGTGAACCGGGAGCCGGGAAGCGGTCCGGGGATAAAGCTGTCGCCGAGCATGATCACGAGCGGTTCGCTGCCGCGGACCTGGCAGCCGATATCCCCGTCCGCGGGGTTCTCGTTGCCGACGTAGACGCCAAAGCACACGTCCCTCGGCTCGCGCGGGACGCCGCGCGCGAGCGTGACAAATACCGGCGGCCCCGACGCTCGGCTGGGATCCTCCACCTGAAGCTCGATAGTCCCCGGGATGCCCATGACCTCAACGCGTCGGGGCGAGAGAGACTGGCCGATCAATAGCCACCGGACCTGCGGCGCGACCCGCTCGACGGTACTGGTCACGATGCCCGGGGTGCTGGCCCCGCAACCCACGACGACGAGGAGGACACCAGCAATGAGCAAAGCCCGCCACACGGAGGTCATCTCGCTGACGATACGCTCAGCGCAGCCGTACGGGTCCAGAGTGGATCATGGACCTCCGCGGGTAACCGGCGAATCCAGCGCTGTGTATTTGTCGCCGTCAGGCGTGTCGGCTGAGCGAGGGCTCGAGGCTCAGATCGGAGCCTGATCGCCAGCTCCGACGCGATACACCACCTCGCCGAAGCTCTTCGATCGCGGGCACATGCTACGACCACGTGCCTCGCGCCTGGTCGGTAACGCCGGGGAAGAGACGGCGGAAGCCTTCACGGGGTCGGAACACTCGGCAGCGGTACGAGCGACCAGCGCGCGCCGGCGTCGCGCGTGCGCCACAGCTGACTGCGAGTCGTGTCATACGATCCGATCCGGAGCGCGAATCCATTCCGCGCGTCGACGAAGTGGAGCCAGAGCCACGCATGGAATGCGATCCGGGTTGAACTCGGACGCAATCATGACGACGGTGCGCAGAGCTTATCCGGGCTCTGTGCGCGGCACGGCGACCGGTCATGTCGTCTAGCATCAGATGGCCTGCTCTCTGCCGAAAAGGACGCACATGCCAGATCGCAACGAGGCCACCATCGAGTGTCCCAAGTGCTCAGGGCGCGGAAAGTACGCCGACCCCGCCCGAGCGCTCGTGCAGGTGACCTGCGAGCGATGCGAAGGCTCCGGGACAGTCCCCGACGGCTCCCAGCAGGGCGACGACGAGCCCGCTGCGGAGCCGAGGAAGGTCCCGTTCGGACAATCGCCGCAAAAGGAGTAGCGGCGCGCTTCGCTCGGCCTACGATCCTGATCACCGGCGCCACGGCCGTGGGTCACCCAGCTCTCTGGCGCCGTCAAAATGAGAGGGATGACGACCGATTCGTCGCTCGCACAACGGACGAACGAGCAGCGGGTCGGTGATCGCGCCCGCGACGCTACCGCGCGTAGGCGTAGCGAGAGCTCCGAAAGCGATCCACCAGCGCAGAAACTCGGGGCTCGCGCGGGCTGTCCGGCCCCTCCACCAGAGCCATCTCAGAAGGCATCGGCCACCGCGCGCTCGTGAGTCTCGAGGGCGACGTCGCGCGAGAGCTCGACGCGGAACTCTCGGAGCGTCTCAGCTCCCAACCTCAGCGAACTTCGTCGGCTTCGTGCGACAGCGCCGATTCGCGGAGAGTTGCGTGATTCAGAGCCCTTGACCCATCGAGACCAATCGGGCTGACGGCGGTAGCCGTCTCGCAGACCCGCTGGGGGCGGATAGAAGCGACGCGACCTCCCGCGTACCCGCAGCCGTGCTCGTCGCGAACAGGAGGGAAGGCCCGCAGCGGCGTGCAGGGCCGCCTCCGCGCGCCACGCCCGGATGCCGTGCGCGATGTGAACGAATGCGAGCCAACTGGCAGGTCTGTTCTGCCTCGCGATCAAACCGGAAGAGCGCGCAACGACATGCCTCAGGTCACGCCGTGGTGGCCAATCTCCAGACTGTGATCGCTACAGCGATCAGGAACGCGCTAAGAATCATGCTTCCGACCACCAAGCCGATGGTCTCGAGAGACGAGAGCCTCGCGCACCGCGCCCGCCAGACCACTGGGGCTGCGGCCAGGACAGCAAGAAGCGCCGAGCCGCCCAAACCGGGTCCACTCAACGGGTGGCCTCTCGAACAGGCGGCGTCCGATGTTGTCAGATCCGCCCATGCCCAACCGCGGCTCCGGCCAGCACCGGCACGAGCATCGCGCTCGCCGGCGCGAGCCAGGCAAGCTTTGCCCCGCTCGGCCGGGAGCGTGATCTCTTGGTCCTGGTGACCACGGGTCGACAGGGTAGTCACGCTGTCGATCGGCGGTCAAGGAGGATCCCGATGGGGATCGTTGGCATCTATCCGTCTTGCGTCCGCGCAGAACGAAGCGCGCCCCCTGTCGCCATGACGGGACTTCCCCTTAGCGCGATCGAAGCGAAACAGACGACTCCGGGCGGCTCAGCCCGACCCGAGTGTTGAACGGATCCGCTCGATGGCGTTGAACGCGAGCTTGCCCTCGAGCCGATTGATTTGGTTCTGCACGTGACGGAGATGGTCAAGCGCGCGACGTTCGTCGTGGCCGGTGAAGCGGACCATCAGGTTCGCGATGTCTGCCACAGAATTGCTGGTCTCCGCGCGAGCCGCCGCCTTGATCAGCCGCGAGGTCGCGCCCGGAATCGTTGCGAATCCGGTGTTCGCCGCAGCCTTGATGTCGCGGCACAAATCTGGAGCTTTGATGGCAAGCGCCGCACGATCCGCTCGGAGAAATGTCCTAACGGCGTCGTCGAGCCTTGGTATGCCCCAGCGGAGGTGCTCGACCCGGTTGATGAGGTGCTTCACGCTGCGCCTAAGCGGCGAGATCTGAGCCAATACCGCCTCGAAATGTGCTTCCGTGAGAAGGGCAGCCCGGGTGCGCCGTTGGACACTGGACTCTTTGGCCTGACCGGTTGCAAGCGAACCGGGACAGGTCGACGTCAGATCCCCGACAAATGCATCCACCGAAGCCTTCGATCTGCTGCTCGAACTCAGGGCCTTGGTCAGGAACGCAGTCGCGTCAGCGATAAAGGCCCTCGTCGCCGCGATGTCGCTTACGCCCGGGCTCGCGGAGGCCCCCGGCGCGACTAGCATAACCGCGACAATGACGGCCGCGATCCAGACGCAACGCACACATCAACGATAGCGCGCCGCCGGGCCTGAGATCCGCCGCTGCGCGATCAACGAGGGACTCTTCTGGTCGAGCACACCACATAGCTGGCGCGACGTTGAAGCTGCGTCAGTGGCGGAGCGGCCTGATGTGTTCTGCGAACTCCACGCTCGTCGGCTAGCGAACGAGTTGCTCGGTCAACAGCGCCGTGCTCGGCTAAGCGCTTGAGGGGTGGACCGACCCAGAATCGCAGCGCGAAGTCCCATAGTCCATTGAACTGAGTCCGGCGGGCAGATCAGTGCGACGACCTACAGCAAGGACCGCGACGGCGGCGGTCGATGCCCACGTCGGTCTGCCCTTCTACGCAATTCCACGACTGGAACTCGTCCTAATCGCAAGGCTGAGGATGTAGCCGACCGCCTGCACGATAAATCCGAGGCCCAGCGCGACGCGCCAGCATCTCAGGCCGTAGCCGGGAACGGCGACGCCCGGAGCTACTCGAGGCTGGCGTAAACCTCGTCCAACAGCCTGCGCCGGTCCGGCAACTGGAAGTTGTCGGCGAGGTAGCGGTCGGTCTCCTCGCGCGGCGTCCCGTTGAGGGCCATGTTGAGGGCGATGAGGCGGGCGCCCTCGGTGTCGTCGGAACCCTCTTCGAGATCCTCCGTGGGCGTGTCCTCGACCACGGCGGCGGCCGCCGGCCCCTCGTCGGCGATCGCCTCGGCGACAGGAACCTCCTCCTCGAGCTCGATCTCCTCGACGACGATGGCCACCGCCGGCTCATCGGGCGCGGGCGGATATTCGACGTACGCCTCGGCTTCGAGCTCGAAGCGCGGCCGGGTTGCCGCGGCGTCGGTCAGATCGGTGAGGTTGCCCTCGAGCAGCTGAACGTCGGCGTTCAGGCGGTTCGAGCCCGTCCGCAGCGACTCGATCAACGCCCCCAGCTCGCTCTCCATGGCGTCGAGGCGCTGGAGCATGACCGCGGTGGACTCGGAGACCTTGGCGACGTAGTCGCGCGCCTGCTCGGACGCCTGGTCGCGCGTGCGCTGGGCTTCGGAGGTCGCCTCGGCGCGGATGTCGCGCGCGTCGTCCTCGGCCTGGCGCTGGATGTCGCTGGCGCTCGTCTCGGCGGCTTCGACGATCGCGCGCACCTGGTCGCTCGCAGCCGAGGCGAGCGTCTCGCTGCGGCGACGAGCCGAGCGCTTGAGCTCGTCGACCTCGTCGGCCAGGCTGGCGAGATGCAGGTCGACCGCCTCCGGGTCGTAGCCCCGGCGGCCGATGGGAAAGTCTTTCTTCTCGATGCTCTGTCGGTCAAGGGCCAAGGCTCGCGTTCCTCCATATCGGGATGGCAGCCCGGCCCAGGGTACCTCACGCTGCCGCGGGAGGCATGACTCAGGCGGCGGGCGCGCGCCCCTCGGCGATGGCTCGGTCGAGGGCGTGCCTGAGGTCGCGGATCTCGTCCCGCAGCTTGGCGGCGTACTCGAAGCGAAGCTCCTCGGCCGCCACGAGCATCTCCTCCTCGAGCTCGACGATCGTGCGCTCGATATCCGCCGGCGCCATGCTGTCGCTCTCGCGTACCCTGCGCCGGCGCGAGCGCGGCACCTTGGATTCGGACTGGAGGAACTCGGCGATGTCGGAGATGCCCTTGACGATCGTCTCGGGCGTGATCCCGTGCTCCTCGTTATAGGCGCGCTGGATCTCGCGCCGGCGGTCGGTCTCCTCGATCGCCGCGCGCATCGCCGCCGTCTCCCGGTCGGCGTACATCAGCACCTTGCCCTCGATGTTCCGGGCCGCCCGCCCGATCGTCTGGATCAGCGACGTCTCGCCACGGAGGAAGCCCTCCTTGTCGGCGTCGAGGATCGCCACCAGCGAGACCTCGGGCAGGTCGAGTCCCTCGCGCAGCAGATTGACCCCCACGAGCACGTCGTACTCTCCGAGCCGGAGCTGGCGGATGATCTGGATCCGCTCGAGCGTGTCGATCTCGGAGTGCAGGTAGCGGACCCGGAAGCCCGACTCGAGCAGGTAGTCGGTTAGGTCCTCGGACATCTTCTTGGTCAGGGTCGTGACCAGCGTGCGCTCGTTGCGGTCGACGCGCCCGCGGATCTCGTTCATCAGGTCGTCGATCTGGTTGCGGGTCGCGCGGACCTCGACCTCCGGGTCCACGATCCCCGTCGGCCTGACGATCTGCTCGACCACGCGCGTGCTGCGGGTGCGCTCGTATTCGCCCGGCGTAGCCGAGACGAAGACGATCTGCGGGGTGATCGACAGGAACTCCTGGAAGGTCTGGGGACGGTTGTCCATAGCCGAGGGCAGGCGGAAGCCGTAGTCGACGAGCGTCTGCTTGCGCGAGCGATCGCCCTCGTACATGCCGCCGACCTGGGGCACCGTCTGGGGCGACTCGTCAACGAAGACGACGAAGTCGGAGGGGAAGTAGTCGAGCAGCGTGTGCGGCGCCGAGCCGGCCGGCCTGCCGTCGAGGATCCGCGAGTAGTTCTCGATCCCGTTGCAGAAGCCGAGCTCGCGCATCATCTCGAGGTCGTACTCGGTGCGCTGGCGGATCCGGTGCGACTCGAGCATCCGCCCCTCCGCGTCGAAGCGGTTCACCTGCTCCTGCAGCTCGTGCTTGATCTCCTCGTAGGCGCGCTCGATCGTCGGCTTCGAGGTGACGTACTGCGTCGCCGGGAAG
>JALYZL010000064.1 GCA_030948875.1 Actinomycetota bacterium | reverse complement strand
AAGCATGCGGTCTCGCGGCTCGTCGGCTCGCCCCCCGGCTACATCGGCTACGACGAGGGTGGGCAGCTGACCGAGGCCGAGACTCAGAAGCTGATGCGGATGGAGGACGAGCTGCACAAGCGCGTTGTCGGTCAGCAGCCTGCGATAGAGGCCGTCTCAAAGGCCATCCGCCGCTCACGGGCCGGACTCAAAGACCCGAAGCGTCCGACCGGCTCGTTCATCTTCCTCGGCCCCTCGGGCGTCGGCAAGACAGAGCTGGCGCGCACGCTCGCCGAGTTCCTCTTCGGCGACGAGGACGCGATGGTGCGGATCGACATGTCCGAGTACATGGAGAAGCACGCCGTCTCCCGGCTCGTCGGCTCGCCCCCCGGCTACATCGGGTACGACGAGGGCGGCCAGCTTACCGAGGCGGTACGCCGCAAGCCCTATAGCGTCCTCCTACTCGACGAGATCGAGAAGGCTCACCCCGACGTCTTCAACATCCTCCTGCAGATCCTCGAGGACGGCCGGCTCACCGACGCCCAGGGTCGCACGGTCGACTTCCGTCACTGCATCGTGATCATGACCTCGAACATCGGGGCCGCGGAGATCGCTCGCAACACCCCGCTCGGCTTCGCTGTCTCCGACGACGAGACCGGGATCACCTACGACGACATGAAGAACCGGATCATGGGAGAGCTCAAGAAGGTCTTCCGTCCCGAGTTCCTCAACCGCATCGACGAGGTGATCGTCTTCCACAAGCTCTCCAAGGAAGAGATCAAGGAGATCGTGGAGCTGTTGCTGCGGCGTATCCGCGCGTCGATGGCCGAGCGCGAGCTTCAGCTCGAGCTCTCCGAGGAGGCCAAGGACCTGCTGGTCGACAAGGGCTGGGATCCCGCCATGGGCGCCCGACCATTGCGTCGCGCGATCCAGCGCTACATCGAGGATCCGCTCGCCGACTTCGTCCTCCGTGCCCAGGTCCCGCCGGGCTCGACGGTACTCGTCGAGCCGAACACGGCGGACGATCCGGGATCCGAGGAGGACGTCAAGCTCTCGGTGATCCAGCCCGTGCCCAAGCCCACGCCGGTTGGCGTCGGCGCCGAGGGCGGCGAGGAAGGATCGGACGACGACGGCGGCGAGGGATCCGAGCCGGCGATACCCGCTGAGGGCGACTAGCGGCGATGCGAGAGCTTAGGCGGCAGGCGCGGCTCGTAGTTGGCTTGGCGGTGCTTGCTCTGCCGCTGGTAATGGCCGCCGCTGCCTATGCCTGTGCCCCTCCGAGCTACGGGGTGCCGGCTGCTGTTAGCGTCAGTCCTGCCACAGCGCCTCCGGGCGCGGCTGTGACGGTGTCCGGCACGTACTTCGACGGCAGCTCGGCGGGGGGCATGGGCCAAGTCGAGATCCGGATTGGCAGTTCGACCGGCCCCGCGCTCGCTACGGCTCCGCTCAGCGGCTCGAACGTGAGCTTCAGCGCGAACAACGTCGTCGTCCCGAGCATGGCTCCGGGCGATACGTTCATAGCCGTTACGCAGGTGCATGCGGACGGCACGCGCGGCACTCCGGTCAACGCACCGTTCACCGTCGTGGCGCCGCCTGCTGCTGTCGCGGCGCCGCCTGTCGCTGACGTGACGCCGCCCGCTGCTGTCGTGACGCCACCCGCTGCTGTGGTGACGCCACCCGCTGCTGCCGTGACCCCGACGGCTGGTGGGATTACGCCGCTCAACGCGAAGAAGAAGCTCGCATCGGCGATCGCGGAATGCAACCACATATACGGCGCCAAGAAGGCGAAGTCCCGCCGCGCCAACCACCTGATGGCCCGCCGAAGGGCGACCTGCATAGCCCGGGCTCGCGCGGCGCCAGCGGTCGCCGCGGCGAATACGCGCTCGCTTGACATCTCCTTCATGGGCGCAATCTCGACACCCGGCCTGGCGACGTACTATTAGCGCGGGCGCTAGCCCATCGCCGTCCTTCAGGCGTTCTCGGCGAAGTCGTCGAACATGGCGCCGAGGCGGGTGAGCACCGCGGCGGCGATCGCCAGCTCGTGATCGTCGAACTCCTCCAGCGCGGTACGCCAGCGCGGCTCGAACACAGCCTTGCGCTCGGCGATCAGCGCCTGACCTCGCTCGGTGAGCGAGGTCAGGACGACGCGCTTGTCGAGCTCTGAGCGCACCCGGGCCACGAGGCCCATGGCGGCAAGGTGGTCGAGCATCTGCGTCACGCTGGGCGGCGAGAGGTCGGCCACGCCGGCGAGCTCCCGGACGGAGAGCGCCTCGTCGCCGCGGTCGGCGAGCGAGAAGAGCAGCGCGTACTGCGCGTAACTGAGCTCGCCGGGGCGGTGCGTCTCGCGCCCGCGCAGCCTCCGGACCGCGGCCATCGCCGTCTTGAACGATCGTCCGAGCTGGTCGAGGGCCTCGGCCCGGGCGCCCACCGCGGTCATGCCAGGACCGCCTCGGCCATCGCGTCCGCCGCCGGCTCCGCCTCCCCCGCAGCCTTCGCCGCTCGCGCGGAGCGTTCGGCGCGCAGGAGGATGATGCACGGCACGATGGCCAGCGCGGTGATCCCCGCCGACCACCAGAACGCGGTCCCGTAGGCCGACGCCGCGCCGGCTAGCGTGTGCGACCCGACGAGCGCGCGCTGGAGGACGACGGCGAGCGCGGCGGTGCCGATCGAGCCGCCGACCCGTTGCAGGACGTTGAGCTGGGGGGTGGCGTCGGCGAGCTCTGAGCGCTCGAGCGAGGCGAAGGCAGCGGCCATCGCGGGCATGAAGGCGAGACCGATGCCGGCGCCGCGCAGGAGCATCACCACCGTCAGCCACGCGACCGACGTGTGAGTGCCGACGAAGCCGAAGGGGATCGTCATCACCGTCGTCAAGATCACGCCGAAGAGCGCCAAGGGACCGCCGCCGTGGCGATCTGAGAGCTTGCCGGCGAGCGGCATCACGAGGGCCATCCCGAGGCCCAGTGGCCCGGTGAGCAGGCCCGTCTGGACGACGCTCTCGTGGCGGATCGTCTGCCAGTAGAGGGGCAGCAAAATCATCCCTCCGAACAGGGCCGCGCCGAGGCAGAACATGGCGAACGAGGCCGAGGCGAACGTCGCCCGGCGGTAGAGGCGCAGGTCGAGGAGCGGACGCAGCGGGGGCCGGACCCGGAGCGCGTGCCCCACGAAGAGGCCGATCAAGACGACGCCGATGCCGATGGGGACGATCACCTTGGTAGCGGTGAAGCTGCCGGTGATCCCGATCTCGGCGAGGCCATAGGTGAGCAACGGCAGGCCCGTGGCCATGAGCGCGAGGCCCGTGGTGTCGAGCCGGCCCGCGGGCGCCTGCTTGACACGCGGCAGGATCCGCACGGCGGCGATCACCGCGACGGCGCCGATGGGGATATTCACCAAGAAGATCCAGTGCCAGCTCAGGTTCTCGATGATCAGGCCTCCGATCGTCGGGCCGAGGACGGGAGCGAGCATCGCGGGCACCGCGACGATGCTCATCACCCGGCCCATCCGCGTCGGCCCCGCCGCCTCGGCCATCATCAGCTGGCCGATGGGGAGGATCATCCCGCCGCCGATCCCCTGGATCACTCGGAACACGATCAGCTCGGTGGTCGAGGTGGCAAACCCGCACAGCGCCGACCCGACGACGAAGAGCACGAGCGAGACCAGGTAGACCGATTTCGCGCCGAAGCGCCGCGAGGCCCACCCGGTGATCGGGATCACCGCCGCGAGCGAGAGCATGTATCCCGTGACCACCCACTGGATCTCGGCCACGGGGCTGTGCAGCTCGTGACCGAGGGTCGCGAGCGCGACGTTGACGATCGTGGTGTCGAGGATCGACATGATCGATCCGATGATCACCACGGCGCTCACGCGCCATACGTAGCCTTCGATGCCGTCCGTTGGGGGGCTGGTGGAGCTCATGGCGGTCTCCCTGCGCGGTCGCCGGGTGGATCGTGAGGTAGCGAAAGATTAGGTACCGAAGCAATGTCTGTCAAGCAGACAGCTTCAGGGTCAGCCGCGTCGTCCGCCCGCTGGGGTCGATCGTCTTCACGATGACCTTCACGGTTCGTGTCGTCTCGTGCCCGAGCTCGCTGGCGAGTTTCCTCCCGACCGTGATCGCGCGGCCGTGCAGGGTCACCTTGACCGAGCGCCGAGGGCTCCCCAGCGAGATCGTGAGGGCTCCGTGGCGCAGCTTGGCGGTGAAGCGCAAGTGCCTCCCGCTTGATCCGGCGATGGTCACGCCCTTGGCCAGGCCGTTGCGGTCGAAGCTCAGGCCGGCCGGGAGGGCGACGACGATGGTCCTGATGGCAAGACCGTGGCTGGCCGCGCGCACCGTGAAGGTCAGCCTCGCGTAGCGCTTGGCGACCCCGGCGAGCGAGGGGCCCGTGACGGTCGGCTGGCCGGGACTACCGCCCGCCGGCGTCGCCTTGAAGGTCGCGGTGACGGCGGCGTCGGCGCTGAGCGTGACCGTGCACGTGCCGGCGGTCCCTGAGCAGCCGCCGCCGCTCCAGCCGGCGAACGTCGACCCTTGAGCGGGGCTCTCGGTCAAGGTGATCGTGGCGCCGGACGGATATGACTGTGAACAAGCCCCCGGGCAGGCGACCTGAGGGCTCAGGTTGCCCTGAATCGTTCCCGACCCGGTGCCCCCGCGCACCACCGACAGCGTGTGGTACGCGGTGACCGCGTTCGCGATCGTGTACGCCTCGACCGTCGCGCGCGTCGCGACCAGGAGCTTGCCGTCCGCGGCGGCCGGGCTCGTGAAGTGCTCCATCGCGGGAGTGAACTGCTTGACGTCGACGGTGCCCTTCTGCGGGTCGAGCCCGTACAGGACACCGTCAGAGTAGGAGGTGACCCAGACAAGGCCGCCCGCGATGATTGGAGACCCGTTGGCGTCCGACGGGCCCCGCCGCAGCTGTGAGAAGGAAGGGCTTGACGGGTTGGTGGCGTTGACCGAGAGCGCTTCCATGCCGCCGCTCGCGCAGGCCACGTAGATGATCCCGTTCGCGTAGGCGTCCCCGCCGAAGCTCGCGCAGCCTGTCGATGCCTTGTAGAGCTGGCCGCCGATTCCGCCGAGGTTCGCCGTCGAGAGCAGGAAGCCGTTCCCGTCCTTGCCGTCCTGGAAGGCGAGGTTGCCGGGCAGGAGGACGGTGCCCGACGAGCTCAGGTCGAGGTCATTGGCGTTGAGGTTCACCCAGTCAGACGGCGCGAAGTAACTCGAGGGAACGGGGTTGGCCGGGGAAGCAAACTTCACCACCGCATCGGAGTAGTCATATGTGCTGCCGGTCTGGAACTCGTTGCCGGTCACCGCGTAGACGGCCCCGGCGCTGTCCACGGTGGGGCCGGCGGTGGCCCAGATGGCCGCACCGTGACCCATCGGCGCCGCCTGCCAGGCGCTGATCGACGAGCCGTCCTCGGAGACCGATACGAGCCACCCCCAGTAGGTGCCGCAGTCGCCGTCGTTACCGCCGAAGCCGATCAGGACGCGCCCGGCATTCAGGTTCAGCCCGGCGCGCTGGAGCTGGTTCTCGGGGGTGGAACCAGATGGGTCGACGTTCTTGCTCACCAGCTTGGTGCCTGTGAGGACGTTGTAGGACATGAGCATGTGGTGCGCATGGCTGCCGTCCCACAGGTCCGCGACCACGAACAGCGTCCCGGTGGCCGGATCGATGACCGGGGTCGAGGTGATGCCGACCGTCGGAGCGATGTCGCCGCAGGGAAGCTGAGTCGAAGGCACCGGGGTCCCCGCGTTGACGTGCCAGACCACTTGACCGGTAGCCTCGCTCAGTGCGTAGACGTCGTTCCCCTCGGTCGCGACGATGACCAGGCCGTGATAGGCGAGTGGCTCGGCATAGACGTGCCCGCCGAGGTTCGCGGAGGTCCACGCCGAGGCGAAGGGAAGCGGCGTGGTCCCGCTGCTCTGATCCGCCCCGGTACGTTGCGGGTCGGCGTGGTAGGTCGTCCAATCGGCGCGCACCGGCGCCGCCCACACCGCGAGCAGCGCGACGACCAGGAGAGAGCATCTCCGCACCGCGCCACTCTATTGCGAGGAGGCGCGGTTCCGTGCGGGTGAACGCCACTTCGGTGACGGATCGGCTTCATGCGCGTGACGGATCCGCCGCCGGCGGCGTGCAGCGCGGCCGTGCCGTCGGGGGCACCGCGTAGCCTCGGCAAGGATGCCGCGAGCGACCTCCGTACACGTGTGCTCTGCCTGCGGGCACGAGAGCGCCCGTTGGGCCGGCCAATGCCCGGGCTGCGGTGAGTGGAACACGCTAGTCGAGGAGTCGCGGCCGGGGTCGGCGGGCCGCCGCGGAGCCGGGCCGGGTCCGAGCGGTCGCTCGGCGCCGGTCTCGCCGGTGGCGCTCGGCTCCGTCGCCGCCGAGGAGCACCGCCGCCTGTCGACCGGGGTGGGCGAGCTCGACAACGTGCTCGGGGGTGGCCTCGTCCCCGGCTCGCTCGTCCTCATCGGCGGCGCGCCGGGGATCGGGAAGTCGACGCTGACCACGATGGCGCTGGCCAACCTGGTGGCCGCG
>JALYZL010000062.1 GCA_030948875.1 Actinomycetota bacterium | reverse complement strand
ATCGACGAGCTGCTCGTCTCCCAGCCCGACTACGGCGAGCAGGCGCTCGAGGTGGTCGACATGCTGGTCCGCTCGGGCGCGGTCGACCTCGTGTCGGTCGACTCGGTCGCCGCGCTCACCCCGCGCGCCGAGCTCGAAGGCCAGATGGGCGATCAGACGGTCGGCGTCCAGGCCCGGATGATGTCCCAGGCGATGCGCAAGCTCGCCGGCACGCTCAACCGAACCCAGACCGTGTGCGTGTTCACGAACCAGATCCGCGAGAAGATCGGCGTGATGTTCGGCCCCACCGAGACGCAGCCAGGCGGGCGGGCGCTGAAGTTCTACGCCTCCCAGCGGCTCGATATCCGCCGCATCGAGACGCTCAAGGACGGCACCGAGGCGGTCGGTAACCGCGTTCGCGTCAAGGTCGTCAAGAACAAGGTCGCGGCGCCGTTCAAGCAGGCGGAGTTCGACATCGAGTTCGGCAAGGGCATCTCGACCTCCGGATGCCTGCTCGACCACGGGATCGAGAACGACATCATCAACAAGTCCGGTTCGTTCTTCTCCTACGGCGAGGAGCGTCTCGGACAGGGACGCGGCAACGCCAAGGCCTTCCTCGACGAGCATCCGGACACTGCACACGAGATCGAGCTGAAGATCTACGCGGCGCTCGGGATCGGACGCGACCTCGTCAAGCCGATCGAGCCGCGCGAGGAGGTGGAATCGGCTAGCGCCGCTTCCAATCCGCTGGAAGCCCTCGACGGGCAGGCCGCGTAGTCCCCTGTCGCCCCGACCGATCGTGAGCGCGCGCGAGGTACCGTGCGGCCCAGAGGAGCGGCTTCAGGACGCCCTCGACCGCGCGTACCGCTACCTCGCTCACCGCGACCGCACGGTGCTCGAGATGCGCATGCACCTCGAGCGTGCCGGGCTCGAAGAGGCGACGATCGAGGACGCCGTGCGGGTCCTTGGCGAGCTCGAGTACCTCGACGACGCGATGTTCGCGCTGCGCTTCACTCAGGACAAGCGCGAGCTCGAGGCGTGGGGTGCGGAGCGGATCGAACGGCGACTCACCGCCCTCGGTGTCGACCAAGAGCACGTTCGCGCCGCGCTCGCCAGCGGCTCGGAGTCGGGCGCGGAACTCGATCGGGCCCTGGCCATCCTGCGCCGGCGCTTCGCCGAGCCGCCAGACGATCGTCGCGGCCGCGACCGCGCGCTCGGCGTACTCGTGCGCAAGGGCTACGAACCCGACCTCGCGCTCGAAGCGCTCACCCGCTGGAGCCGCTCGTAGCCGCAGCGCCTCCGTTTGCGCAGAAAACCGAGCGGTACTACGATGCAGGGAGCGAACGATGGCCTGCGGGCCACGAAAACCCAGCAAAAATCGTGAATCTTGGATCCTGAGCCTTCAGCTTGTACGGCAACTCTGAACGGGCCTGCGGCCCCATCCCGCCACCGACACGAATAGTTATCTAGCCGCCGTCTGAAGGGCGACTGACGTCGCCTAGCTCCGCATCCGATCGTGCGCCCCGCACGGCGATCGGTCGCTCCCGAAAACTGATGCGAATCGAGCCCGGCCCCCGGGCTCGACGAGAGGAAACGGCAATGAACATAGTCTTCGCTGCGGCGCTGATCGCTGCGGGATTCGTGGTCGCCGCGGTTCTCTTCGGTCGCATACGCGCGACCGACGGTGCGGGAGCCTTCGTGGCCATGCCCACGAAAGCTGCGGCAGGTGATTCCCAGCTCATCCAGCGCCGAGAGGACATGGCACGCACGGAAACCCGACTGCAGTCCCGAGAAGAGACCCTCGATGTCACGCGCGCCGAGCTTGCTCGGCGTGAACAGCGGCTGGCCGAACGAGAGGTGGATCTCGACCGGGGACTCGAGCTTCTCGCCGCGGGTCGTGAGGAGCGCGAGCGAGAGCTCGAGCGCCTGTCGGGAATGACGGCGTCCCAGGCCAAGCAAGCCCTGCTCAAAGAGGTCGAGGACCAGGCGCGGCACGACGCCGCTCGGCGTCTGCGCGAGATCGAGGAGCAGACGAAGCGTGAGGCGGAGCGCCGGGTTCGCAACATCCTCTCGGTCTGCATGCAGCGGCTCGCGGCAGCGCACGCGGCCGAAACCACGGTCTCGGTGGTGCAGCTCTCCTCCGACGACATGAAGGGCCGGATCATCGGTCGGGAGGGGCGCAACATTCGCGCCCTCGAGAACCTCACCGGCGTCGATTTCATCATCGACGACACGCCCGGCGCGGTCGTGCTCTCGGCCTTCGACGGCGTACGCCGGGAGATCGCCCGGATCACCCTCGAGAAGCTGCTCCAAGACGGGCGGATCCACCCCGCGCGCATCGAGGAGATGTACTACCAGGCGAAGTCCGAGCTGGAGAGCCACATGATCGAGCTCGGCGAGCAGGCGGTGTTCGACGCGGGCGTGCAGGGACTCGACCCGGAGCTGACCAAGATCCTCGGTCGTCTGCGGTTCCGCACCAGCTACGGGCAGAACGTGCTCGCCCACTCCGTCGAGGTCGCGAGCATCGCCGCGATGATGGCGGACGAGCTCGGCGCCAGCTCGAAGACGGCGAGACGCGCTGCCCTCCTGCACGACATCGGCAAGGCGGTCACCCACGAGATCGAGGGACCCCACGCGCTCGTCGGCGGCGATCTCGCACGGAAATACGGCGAGCCAGAAGCGGTGGCCCACGCGATGGAGGCCCACCACAACGAGGTGGAGCCCCAGACCGTCGAGGCGGTGATCGTGCAGGCGGCCGACGCGCTCTCGGGTGCGCGCCCGGGCGCGCGGGGCGAATCGCTAGAGCAGTACGTCAAGCGGCTCCGAGACCTCGAGCAGATCGCCACGCGGCATGCCGGCGTCGACCGGGTCTACGCCATGCAGGCCGGTCGCGAGATCCGCGTCATGGTCGCCCCGACGGCGATCGACGACGACGCCGCAACGCTCCTCTCGCACGAGATCGCCCGCGAGATAGAGAAGGAGCTCGAATACCCCGGTCAGATCAAGGTCACGGTGATTCGCGAGTCGCGGGCGATCGAGTACGCGAAATAGTGCCCTTCGTGGCATTGGGTTGGGAGTTCGCCTGGCGGATGGCGCCGGTCCTCACGCTTGACAAAGCATACCGTGGGTATTAGTATACCTATGGTATGTGACGTCATGTGACGTCGCCCCGGATTTGCGAGTGAGGTGAGCGGGATGAGGCGCGGTCTACCCGGATGCGTGGTGCTGGCTGGGGTGCTTATGGTCTGTGGGATGAGCGGCGCGGCGCGTGCCGCGACGTCTGCTGGCGTGGCTCCGTCGGCTAGTGCCACGAACCTGGTTGACGTCTCGGGGAGCCTGTCGGGCTTTCACCGGCCGATCGGCGGTCCGGATAACGCTGGTGGCCTCGCCGGCGCCGCTTGGTTTGACTACAACAACAGCGGCCGGCTCTCGCTGTTCATTCCGGGCACGCCGGGGCATCCGAACGCCCTGTTTGAGAACCTCGGCGGTGGACGGTTTGTCAATGTCGCCGCGCAGGCCGGCGTCGCCGGCGGCCAGGGCGGCGGGGGTGTCGCGGTCGCGGACATCAGCAACGACGGCTGCGAGGATCTGCTCGTCTCCGGAACCGGCGGAATCGAGACCGGCCACCAGAGTCCAACCAAGCTCTACCTCAACAACGGCAACAACACGTTCACCGACGTCGCCGCGCAGTCCGGCCTCGCCAGCGCGCTCGGATTCTGGATGTCGGTCACCCTCGGCGACATCTACAACCACGGCAACCTCGACCTGTTCTCCACCAACGCCGGCCACTCACCCGGCGGACTCCCGTTCGAGGACTTACAACCACTGCAGGTCTACTTCCCGCACGGCCTGTGGGAAAACACTTCGAACCCGCTCGCTGCGCTCACCAGCCCCTTCGTGTCCGGCACGGTCGGGCTGACCCCGGACCCGACCGGCGGGCTCCTCAGCCCGCTCGGGAGTCCTCTCCCGGGCGCGCTCGGCGCCGCGACCAGCGGTCTGGCAGACGCTCTCGCTCCCGCGCTGAAGCCCGTGGGAGCGGCGCTCGGCGGGGTGTTCTACAAGAACGTCTCCCAGGCCGCGGGGCTCAGCAACCTCAACTGGGGGTGGGGAGCATCGTTCGCGGACTTCGCCAACGACGGCCACGAGGACCTCTTCTTCAACGGAACCTACCCCGGTCTCGGCGGACTGATCCACAGCGCCCCGTTCATCGGCGATCAGTACGGCAATCCCGGCTATCTGCTCCACAACGACGGAACAGGCGAGTTCACGATCGCGCAGACGTTCGCTCAGCAGAACCGCTTCACCAGCGGCTCAGCCGTCGGGGACTACAACAACGACGGGCGCCCCGACATCGCGATCGTCAACACCGCCCACGGAAGCGACCCCGGCGCGCCGATCCTGCTGGAGAACAAGACCGTCAACAACAACGGCTGGATCACC
The DNA here is from genome assembly GCA_030948875.1 of Actinomycetota bacterium. Taxonomy (GTDB): domain Bacteria; phylum Actinomycetota; class Thermoleophilia; order Solirubrobacterales; family Solirubrobacteraceae; genus Palsa-465. Next base: position 3,725 of record JALYZL010000062.1, on the reverse strand, counting down.
GTCAAGCTCGTCGGCACCAAGAGCAACCGCGACGGGATCGGAGCGAAGGTATGGGTGCTCGACGGGCCACTGACAAAGCTCCAGGAAGTCCGGTCCGGAACTGGCTTCGCATCGCAGGACAGCCTATGGCTGACGTTCGGCGTCGGACCCAACGCGCCCGCGACCGTCCCCGTCGAAGTGGCCTGGCCCTCCGGGCTACTCGAGACGTTCAACGCCAGCACCGACCGCAAAGTAACCCTCACAGAAGGAACCGGAAGGCCAACCAGCGGCTGATGACGCCGCTCCCGAACGGCACCCAAGCAACACCAACAGGAGAAGCCGAGATGGCGTCCAAGTCCAAGGTCAAGGTGAAGCTATACATGTTCCCGGGGTCGAATTCGGTCTTGACGGGAAGGTTGATGCTCGATCACAAGGGCGTGGACTACAAGCTGGTCAAGCTTCCACCCGGGATCCATGCGTTCATCATGCTCGCGCTGGGGTTTGAGACGATGGGCGTTCCCGCAATCAAGTGGGGCGGGCGTCGTGTGCAGGGCACGCGGTCGATCTCGCGGGCTCTGGATGAGCTCGTGCCCGGCCGGCCGTTGTTTCCGTCAGACCCGGCTGGCCGGAAGGCGACCGAGGACGCCGAGCGCTGGGGGGAGGAGTTGCAGAACGCGACTCGGCGGATCTTCTATTGTGCGGCGCGGCGGGACCGCAAGGCGTTCATGAGCGTCATCCTCCAGGAGCGCGCGTTGCCGATGCGGGTGTTTCTGCGTGTCGGGGGGCGGTTGATCATCCGGCTGGCTAGCGGCGCGCACCGCGCGAGCGACGACGCGGCGCGCGAGGACGTGGCGCTGCTCCCGGAGCGTCTTGACCAGATCGACGCGTGGATCGACGAGGGACGCCTGGGCGGTACGGAGCTCAACGCGGCCGACTTTCAGATCGCCGTGAACATCTCGGCCCTGCTGAATTCGGAGGATCTCGCGCCGCTGATTGAGGGACGCCCAGCCGCGGCGCTGGCGCGGCGCGTCGTCGGCGATTACGGCGGGCATATCGGTCGGGTGCTGCCCAGCGAATGGCTCCCAAGTAGTCACGGGAGCGTGGGCGCGAACGGGACCGCGGACGATACGGTGGTGTACGACCCGTACGACCGCAGGGCGTTCCTGCGCTCCGCTGGGATTAGCGAAGCGAAGATCACCGAGCTCCTGAAGCGGAACTGATGAGCCGGGCTGCCAATGTCGTGCCGTGCGGCGAGGAGGGCTGATGGCGCGCACACGGTTGACGCGATCTGAGGGCGCGGCGCTGACGCGCAACGACCTGCTCGAGGCGGCGGAGCGACGGTTCTTCAGTGACGGCTTCCACGGCACGACACTGGAGGCGATCGCCGAGGAGGCCGGTTACAGCAAGGGCGCGGTCTACTCCGCGTTCGAGAGCAAGGCCGATCTCTTCCTCGCGCTTCTCGACACGATCATCGACCGGCGCCTTGAAGAGATCGCGACCCTGTTCGATGAGCATCCGATCGGACCCTCGCGGATCACGACGCTTGCCGAGCGCCCGGTCGAGGAACGCAACCAGCAATGGTTCCTGCTGACGATGGAGTTCTGGCTCCACGCCAGACGCGACCCGGAGCTGCTCGACCGGTTCGCCGCCCGCTACCGCAGGCTGCGCGTCGGGCTCGCCGAGCTCGCCTCAGAGACGTCAACGCCACTCGGCGCTGATGGCTGGGCGATCGTCACGCTCGCGCTCGCCAACGGTCTCGCGCTCGAACGACTGATCGATCCCGATGGCGTCCCAGAGAACCTCGCCGCGGACGCGCAAGGCCTGCTCTACCCGCCACGCTCGACATGAACATCAAGCCCACCGGTGCGACCGAGTGGGTCTCCCGGCGCGCCTCGTCGCGGAGATCCGCGGCCCAACCCCACAAGCAAAGAATCAGCCCGCCCGCGGGCAGGCGTCCTCGGCGGTCGTAGAGGCGAGCCCGGATCGGGCAACGTATCGCCACCGGCCCGGGCGCGCGGAGCTTCGCGAGCATCATCGTCCCCGAGTCGCCGTCGGTGCGTCAGCTCGAGTGGTTCTTTCACTTCGATGACCGCGACCGTGAGCGGATCGCCGATCGGCGTGGGGATCACAATCGGCTGGGGTTCGCGGTTCAGCTCGCGATCACCGATCCCGAATGCCTGGTCCGGTACGCGTGAGCAGACGCATCGCGAGCACGTCGGCGAGATCCAGCGCGCCTACGGCCACCGTGACTCCGAGCAGACGGCACGGGCTGAGCTGTCCCGGTGGCTTGACGCACGGGTGTAGACGACGGCGGAGCGCCCGAGCGGGCTGTTCGATCTTGCGACCGCTCGCCTGATCGAGGCCAAGGTGCTGCTTCCCGGTGCCAGCGTGCTCGCGCGACTGATCGCCGCCGCGCGGGATCGGGCTACCGAGCGTCTCTACACCACGCTCGCGAGCGCCCTCACGCCCGGACAGCGAAAGCGTCTCAGGGCGCTGCTGCACGTCGCCCCGGGCGAGCTGCGGTCAGACCTTGGAGCGGCTGCGCTCGGGGCCGCGGAAGCTCACTGCAACCGAGCTGCTGGAGGCCCCCGCTACCCTGTGGCGGTGGCCATGAAGCGCTACCACGTCACGACATTCGGGTGCCAGATGAACGCCCATGACTCGGAACGGATCAAGGGGATGCTCGAGTCGATCGGCTATGCGGAGGCGGCAAGCCGCGCCGACGCCGACCTGATCCTGTTCAACACCTGCTCGATCCGCGAAGCCGCAGACAATCGCTTCGTCGCGCACCTGGGCGAGGCCAAGCGACTGAAGCGCGAGCATCCTGATCGCGTGGTCGGCGTCGGCGGCTGCTGGGCGCAGTCGGTGAAGGAGGAGGTGTTCGCGCGCTTCCCGTTTGTGGATGTTGCGTTCGGACCCGGACAGGTGCACCGGCTCGCCGAGTTCCTCACCTCCGACTCGCTCACCGCCCAGGGTTACTTCGAGTTCGAAGGCTTCACGGGCCACCTCCCCGGAAAGCGCGAGCGCGAGTTCCAGGCCTGGGTGCAGATCAGCGTCGGATGCAACAGCGTGTGCTCCTACTGCATCGTTCCCTCCACCCGCGGTCGCGAGGTGAGCCGGCCGCCAGGTGAACTGATCGAGGAGATCCGACGCCTCGCCGCCGATGAAGTGAGCGAGGTGACGCTGCTCGGGCAGAACGTCAACTCCTATGGCCGCGACCTGACCTCCGCCGACCGCGTTACCTTCGCCCAACTGCTGGCGATGATCGACGCCGTCGACGGGATCGAGCGGATCCGCTACACGAGCCCCCATCCCAAGGACATGCGGGAGGACGTGATTCGCGCTCACGCCGGCTTGCCGGCGCTGTGTGAGCACATCCACCTCCCCCTGCAGTCCGGGTCGAGCGCCATGCTCAAGCGGATGCGCCGCACGTATACACGGGAGCGCTACCTCGATCGGGTCGCCCTGATCCGTGAGCACGTGCCCGACTGCTCGCTAACCACGGACATCATCGTCGGCTTTCCCGGCGAGACCGAGGAAGACTTCGAGCATACCCTCTCGCTGGTGGAGGGGGTCGGCTACGACGGCGCCTTCACCTTCGTCTACTCGCCGCGGCGCGGGACCGAAGCGTCGACGCTGCCCGACCAGGTCCCGCATCCGGTCAAGGTGGAGCGAATGGAACGGCTGGTCGAGGTCGTCCAGCGTCGCGCTCACGAACGCGCGCAGCGGTTCGTCGGACGCCGGCT
>JALYZL010000041.1 GCA_030948875.1 Actinomycetota bacterium | reverse complement strand
GGGCACGCGCTCGGCGCGCGCCACCACCTCCTCGAGCGCCGCGGCGAAGCGCCGTATCTCGGACTCCTCGACCACCAGCGCCGGCAGCGCCTTGATCACGTTCATCCGGTGTCCGGCGACCTGGCAGAGGATCCGATGCTCGTGGAATAGGGGCCCGGTGATGAGCTGGGCGAAGATCCCCGGCTGGGCTTTTTCCAGCCCCCGCCAGACGGTCCGCGACGCGCCACCGCTCGGCTCGCCGAGCTCGATCGCCCACATCAGGCCGAGCGAACGGACGTCGCGCACGATCTCGTAGCGCTCGACCAGCGGTCGCGTGAGCTCCAGGAGCAGCGCCCCGAGCCGCTCGGCGCGCTCGCTGAGCGCCTCGCGGTCGAGCACGGCGAGGGTTGCGAGGGCAGCGGCGCAGGCGAGATCGTTGCCGCCGAATGTCGAGCCATGGCGCACACCGCCGCGCTCCATGCCGGCGAACACGCGATCGAACACCTCACGCGATGCGAGCACCGCCCCGACGGGCACGAACCCGCCCGAGAGCGCCTTGGCCACGGTGACGAGATCGGGCTGCACGCCCCAGTGCTCGAGGGCGAGGAACCGCCCGGTGCGCCCGATGCCCGTCTGCACCTCGTCGCACACGAGCAGCGACCGCGCGGCGCAGCAGCGCTCCTGCGCGCCCGCGAGGTAGCCGTCGGGCGCGATGTTGACCCCCTTGCCCTGGACCGGCTCGACCATGAAGGCGGCGACGTCGCCGCGCGCGAGCTCGCGCTCGAGCGCGTCGAGATCGCCGAAGGGCACGGCCTCGGCGCCGGGGAGGAAGGGACCGAAGCCCTCGCGGAACTCCTCGCCCCCATTGAGCGAGAGCGAGCCGAGGGTCAGGCCATGGAAGGCATGCTCGGCGTAGAGGATCCGTGGCCGGCCGGTGGCCGCGCGGGCGATCTTGATCGCCGCCTCCACCGACTCGGTGCCGCTGTTGGCAGGCACCATGGCGGCGATGGACTCCGGCGCGCGGGAAACGAGCTGCTCGCCGAGGGCGCCGGCGAGCACGGTGACCCCGAGCTGGGGCATGTTCGCCGTGCGCGCGGCGAGGGTCTCCTGTATCGCGGCGATCACGTCCGGATGGTTGCGCCCCACGGCGAACACCCCGTAGCCGCACAACAGGTCCAGATAGCGATGGCCCTCGGCGTCGATCAGGTGTGCGCCCTCGCCGCCCGTCCACACCCGGTCGAACCCGAGCATCCTGACGATCCGCCCGAGCTGGGGGTTGAGGAATCGGTCATTGAGCCCCATCGCATCCGCCGCGTGCTCGCGCAACAGGCGGCCGACGTCAGGGGTGGTGGGCATGGGGGGGAGGCTAATGGACGCTCAGAGGTGCCGGCGGAGCCCCGGCGGCGCTCAGCGCGAGCAGTTGTCTGCGTACCCCCGCTCTCGAACTCGGGCTAGCCGAGCTTCGCGCTCTGGACGGTGCCGTACTGGCGCACCGGTCGGCGGCACCGTGCAGCCGGCGCCGCTCGCGCCGTTGGACGTCGACTCGCTGAGCGCGGTATCGGTCTGGAAGAAGTACTTCGCGTACTTGTCACCTTGGCTTGTCGGTGGCGATTGCGCGAAGCTTGACGGCGGCCAGCACGGCACGTCGCTCTGCTCGGGGTAGCCGGTGTCCGAGGTCGTCTCGTACAGACCGACGCAGGTGCTGAAGATCGGGTCACTGCGCCGCCAGGGCCGTTGCCCGCACCGGTCAACGACGTGCACGGCGTGAAGTGTCCGATCTCGAACTCCGTACTGATGTTCGCCTGCAGGGCCGCCCAAGGGACGATGTTCGGGCGCTCCGCGGTTTGGTACTCGGGCTCGAAGTTGAACCGGCGTGCCGGAGCAGTCGGCGATCGACGTCTGGGCGAAGCCGTTGGCCGCTGAGGCCTACATAAAGCCGACTGGCCCGTCGTCAATTCGCTTATTGATACTTCGACCGCACTCCCACCTCCATGTGCCGGCGCGTCCGACATGTGGATCTTCAGCTGGTCGCCGGGGTTCATCAGCAAGGTTTCGCCGTTGGGCTCAGAAGTCGCGTTATTGCTCAGCTGCGGACTCGGGGGTCCGGTCGGGACCCGTCTCGCTCCCCGAAGGCGAAGTTCGTCGTTTCCTCTCAGTTCGTGTTGCGGCGGACGAACCCGTAGGTGCACATCAGCTCGTTGATGTGAAGCGACGCGCACCAATGCGTGTTGTCGCAGGAGAGTTCATCCCTCGGGAACTCAGCGCTGGGACGGCTACGACGTTTGAGCGCACGCAAGGCGACGACCGGAATCGAACCGGTGTAGACGGCTTTGCAGGCCGCTGCGTAGCCACTCCGCCACGTCGCCGGGGTTTCGTAGCGTAGCGGCGAGTCGGCCCATGGCGGCCCCGCGTGCGCCGCGAGGGGATCGACGTCGCTTCGGCGCGCGCGCGGGCGCTCGGCGGGGCACTCGTCGGCGCAGTCCTCCTCAGCCGCCGGTACATCGAGCCCGGGAGCGCAACACGACCGGTTCCTACCTACAACGACGACTCGGCCCTGCGCAGCTACGAAGAGCCCCCCTCAGCCCACGACCAGCCGCACCCGGTTCCCCGCTGGGTCCCGCACAACCGCCCCGCCGTTCGAGCGCTCGGCGCTGATCCCCGCCTCGCTGACACGCCCGAGCACACGCTCGAGCTCATCCGTCCCGGGGAGCACGACGTCGAACGTGCGCAGGCCGATCGCCTCGGGGGGCGGTGGCCCGGCACCGAGGCTCTGCCAGGTGTTGAGCCCGATGTGGTGGTGGTAGCCGCCCGCGGAGACGAAGAGCGCGCCGGGGTAGCCCTTGACCATGACGTCGAAGCCGAGCACGCCCGAGTAGAAGGACTCGGCCTCGTCGAGGTCGGAGACCTGCAGATGGACGTGGCCCATCTTCGTCCCGGCGGGCGCGAAGGCGTCCTTGGCGCTGGCCGGCGGGAGCTCGGTGATGATGTCCTCGAGGTCGAGGGGAAGGGTCGCCATCTCCAGGCTGCCGTTGGTGTGGGGCCACTCCTCGCGCGGGCGGTCACGGTAGATCTCGATCCCGTTGCCGTCGGGGTCGTGGAGGTAGAGCGCTTCGGACACAAGGTGGTCAGAAGCCCCATCGAGCGGCACCCGCGCCTCGACCAGGCGGCGTATCGCGACGGCGAGGTCGCGACGCGTGGGGAGGAGGACCGCGAGGTGGAAGAGGCCCGTGCTGCGCCGCGGCCGGGGGGGAGCGCCGGCGTCCTCCATATGCTCGATCAGGGGAGCTTCGCCGTCGACCCCGAGGACCAGGGCACCGTCGTCGCGCTCGGTCGCCCGCAGGCCCAGCCCCCGCTCGTAGAAGTCACGCGAGCGCGCGAGATCGGCGACGGTCAAGCGGACTTCGCCAACACTGGTATCTGGATGAATGGGTATTGTCATCACAGGTTAGGCCGCCGCTACCGGTAAAGCGTGCTCGAAGAGGCTCGAGACGATCGCCGAGAGTTGACGAGGTCGCGGTATCTTCACTCCTAAAAGATTGCGTCCACAAGCATTATACCGAAATGCTTGCACCATCAAGTATCCGCCTTGCTTGGGAGACGGGAACGGCACCGCAAACGCGGACCGGGCTAACCAGAAACGCCTCAGTCGACGCGGTCTTCGACCGAGCAGGTGCCGGCGCCCGGCGCTCCGGGGAGCCGCCCGAGGAGCTCGGCGAGGCGCTCGATCTCCTCTTCGCTGAAATGCTCGAGGAACAGGCGGCGGATGCCGGCGATGTGGGTCCGGCCAGCGTCGCGGAGCTTGGCGAACCCGAGGTCAGTGAGCTGCGCGTAGGAGACGCGGGCATCGCTCGGGCACGAGAGGCGCTCGATCAGGCTCGCGGTGACGAGCCCGTCGATGAGACGGGTGACGCCAGAGCGGGTGAGCATGGTGCTCTCGGCCAGTGCCGACATCGGGAGTTTGCAGTCTGGAGCATGTGCGAGGTAAAGGAGGACCTCATAGTCACGCGCGGTGAGGCCGTGCGCGGCCACCAGGTCGGCGTCGAGCTCGCGCAGGATCGAGCGCTGGCTCTGGAGATAGCTCCGCCACGCCTCGAGGGAGGATCCCTGCAGTCCGGTGAAGCTCTTGATCGCCATGTTCACAACTATAGTTGATGAGTCAACTGGTATCCTCGATGCCGTTCCTGCAAGACCGCGAGAGCTCGCGGTGCTGCCTAAGTCGCGCAGGGCAGCGAGGCGAGGATATCCTCGCGGGCGTCGGGAATCTCGGCGCACAACCGACCGATCCCGAAAGAGCTGAAGGTAACTAGCCGCATCGGCGAGGTCGCGACCACGCTGATCCGCTAGGCTCGCTCGAGACCGGATCGATCTCCCCGAAGCACGTCCCGCTGCCGAGCGTCCCGAGCCGGCGATCGTGGTGCCAGAGCTCGGCGCTCCCCGAACGGATCACTAAGAAGGTCCTGATCGTCTGGCGTTGGTGCATCAGGGCACCCCGGTCCATAGTGGCCACAACCTATGGTGCGAATCGTGTCGGGAAGGAGACATTTGTCTGACCAACCTTCGTCCAGCCGCCTCGATCGCGCGCGCGATTGGTTGTAAGGTTTTGCCCCGCAGCGATCCAGGATGCCCGGATGGGGAATACCGGCGTCCGCGATTGCAAGAGGTAGAGCGGAACGGCTCCGCGGTCACACGGCTGGCCCCGAGCTCTCGGTCCGTAGCACACGAATCAGGGAGTTCGCTGTTGCCAACCTCACCGTCACTACGTGCGAGCCAGTGTTACGGGAACCCTTCTGCCGCCGCCGGCCCCGATCCCGTCGCCGCCGGCGAGTTCAACCTGATCACCAGTCGTATCACCGTCAGAACCGGTGCCGAGGTCGGCCTGCTCACCGTCTTCAACGAGACCGAGGGTCTCGTGCACGTCCTCGGCGCCTGCGGCGCGGCCCGGGGCGGACGCGGACTGCCTGTCTTGCCGCGGGCCGGCGGTGGTTTCGTCGCTCGCGTGCTCGAATCTGGGCGGTCGGCCGGTACGCCGATTGATCCCCGGCGCGACCACAGCTTGGGCACGCCAAGATCGGGGGCGCGAATCACCTATCCCTATGCGGCGATCCGCGCCGAGCTCGACCGCGAGATCCGTCGCTGCGAGCGTCACGGGCGCGACCTGTCGTGCTGCTTCATCGACCTCAATCACTTCAAGCGCGTCAACGATCGCCACGGCCACCTGTGCGGCAATCGTGTACTCGCTCACGTCGGCGCCACCCTGCGCGACGGTGTACGCGTCGGCGACTCGATCGGCCGCTACGGCGGGGACGAGTTCCTGGCCATCCTCCCCGATGCCGATGAGGCAGCGGCGCTCGCCCTCGGCGACCGGCTGCGAACGAAAATCTTCACCACGAGGCCGAAGGGGTCCGACGAGCGGGTGGATACGTCGATCGGGGTGGCGCAATGGTGGCCGGGATCGACCGCCGACGATCTCCTCGGCGCGGCCGACGCGGCTCTGCTTCGCGCCAAGGGCGTCGGCGGCGGCATCGTGGCGGGAGCGGGCCGCGACGCGGCGTGGGGGGCGGCGACAGCACGTTAATTGTTGGCTAAGGGCGGCGGCGGCCTAAGCTCTGATGCCGTGGCGGCCGAGCAGGCTCAGTTCGCGGAGATCACCCTGAACGTCAACGACGAGGGCGCCGACGCCGACGCCTACGCCGTGGTCTAGCCCCCTCAGCAACCACACCCTCTGGCAACTCCATTGCGCCAGCGATCCTACGCGGATTCTCCGAGCGCAGGGTCGCACCCCACCGAGCGAATCCCCAGCAACTATGGAAGTAGTAGTGGACGATGCTGGGCTCGAACCAGCGACCTCCGCCTTGTCGAGGCGGCGCTCTCCCAGCTGAGCTAATCGTCCGGGGCGTCAAATGTACCAGCGCGTCTAGGATCCATCGCGCGATGGACTACGAG
>JALYZL010000010.1 GCA_030948875.1 Actinomycetota bacterium | reverse complement strand
TGCCCGAGCCAGGTGGACAGCAGCGGCAGACGGGCTTGGACATCGAGACCGTCGCGATACCAGTCCAGCAACGTTCCCACAGCAAATCCATGCCTCAGATCGTGCGGGCGGGGAGCTCGACCGCCGGGGCGTGGCGTGACCCCGGCGACCTTGATGAGCCGGTTGAACGTCTCGTGGATCGACGGCGCGAGCAGTCGGGTGCCGCGGGTCGAGAGGAAGAACGCCTGGCACGCTGGTGCGGGGAACCGCTCCTCGCGCAAGCGGCCGTAGTCCTCCAGCGCCGCCATCGTGCTGATGTGCAGCGCGACCTCGCGGCTCTTGCCGAACTTGCTGTTGAGGATCCGTAGCAGCTGATGGTCAGCGTCGATGTCGTCGCGGTTCAGGCGGATCGCTTCGCCCAAGCGCAGCCCCGTGACCGCGAGCAGCCCGATCAGCGTCCGGTAGGTCGCGGATTGCAGCGCGATCGGCAGCGTGCCGGCGGCTGTCATCAGCGCCCGGATCTCCTGCGGTTGGTAGAGGTGCGGGATCGCGCGTCTGGGCCGGAACGGCAGCAGGTTCGCGGGCGGGATCTCGCAGGCCGGGTCGATCGTCCTCAGGTGCCGGGCGAACTCGCGGACGACCGACAGTCGCTGCGCCCAATAGGACCGCTGCGCCGCGGCGGGCAGGGTCGCCCACGCGACCGCGTGCTCGATCGTGACCGTCGCCGCGCCGGCCTGCTCGAGATAGGCGATGAACTCCCCAAGCAGCCAGCCCTGCACCTCGAGCTTGTAGCCGAGCGCGCGACGCATCCGCAGGTAGTCCTCCGCGCGGTCACGCAGCACGCTCACGCGACGTCCTCCCCGATCGGCCACGGCCTGGCGAGCGCACGCAGCGCCCGGCGGTCGACTTTCGCGTAGATCGCTGTCGTCGAGACGCTCGCGTGCCGCAGGATCGGGGCGATCTGCGCGAGCGGCGCGCCGGCGGCCAACAGCTCGGTCGCGATCGTGTGACGTAACCGGTGCGCACCGACACGCTCAATACCAACGCGGTCACACGCGCAGCGGACAACCTGTGTGATCGCCATCGACGAGAGCCGGATCACCGGCGCGCGGGCGGGGAGGAACACGAGCCGCAGCCCGGTCGCCGGCCGGCCGTCCCGCAGGTACGCGACGAGCGCTTCACCGACGTCGTGCGCGAGCGGGAGCCGCTCGATCGTGGAGCCCTTCCCGTGGATCGTCAGCTCGCCGGCGCGCCAATCGATGTCATCAAGTTCGAGCGCGGCGACCTCGCCAGCCCGCAACCCCAGCCTGGAGAGCAGCGTCAAGATCGCAAAATCACGCCGGCCGATCCCCGTCGCCCGGTCGCAGCTCTCAAGCAGTCGCGCGACCTGCCCCGCCTCCAGGCCACGAGGCAGCGACGCCAAACGCCAGCCAGCGACGCTCGGGACCGCGTCCGCCAACCCGACCGGGGTCCAGCCCGCCATGTGCAGGAACCGCAACAGCGACCGCAACCCGCCAGTCAAGTTCTTGCCCGCGCCCGTCCCCAGCCGCCCCGACGAGCACTGCGCCATCACGAACGCGGTCACCGCACCCGTGTCGAGCTGCTGCAACGCGTCCTCCAGCGGCGCCGGGCGCTCGACCAAGAAGAGTCTCGCGACACGCTCAAGACCAGCAACGGTGTTGACCGCCAGCCCCCGCTCGCGCTCCAGATAGTCGCGATAGTCCGCGAGCAGCCGCTCCACCGGACAGTCCGCCGAACCCATCCGCTGCGGCGCGACCCCGAGCTCGCACAGATACGCCAGCAGCGGCCTGAGTGCTCGCGCGCCTGTGGATTCCACAACCCGCTCCCGCCGACCGCGCAAGAACCTCGCCGCCTCATCCCCCGTCAGCTCGGCCGGCCCAAGACGCTCACCAGCCAGCCAACCGCTGAAGTCAGCCAGCACCCTCAGCTGCACCCGCACCGACCGCGGCCGATACCCCCGCTCCACCAGCCAGACGGCGAACCCGTCCGCGTGCAGCGCCAACGGCCCCTCCGCCACCGAGACGCGCTCTTCCTGCAACTCGCTCATGCACAGCAAGCTCGGTCAGAACGCTGCGACTATGAAGACCTCCTCGCCACCCAACATCCCACTTTGCAGGAACTTTCACACCAGGATCGGCATAACCCCAAGATCGGCATCAGACACCTCATGCCGACGTCGGCATGAGGTGTCGATGCTCACGCTCGGCTGGCGATCGGCCAGTGCCCTGGCGACCGTCTGGTTGATGTGCGCAAACTGCGCGTCACGGTCGGGGTGCTGAGAACCCTCACGCGTCTTCTGGTTGCCCTGAAGCCGAAACCCCTGGCTCTTCAAAAGCTTCCCCAGCGTGCTCTCGGAGATCTCATGCCCCATCCCCACCAGCGCCTCGCGCAGCTTCCCAAGGCTAGGCTCTTCGACGTCCACCGCAACGGCGACTCGGGATCCCCGCGCGTGACCACACTCATCGGCGCTCAACAGGGACGCCTGACGGAGCCGCTCCCCCTCCGCTCCCCTCGGTGTTGAGCGCCGCTGATTTTGGGCACGAGCGGGGTTGCTTGTGCCGTTCATCGTGGCGATGAGGTTCGTGGTGGTGGCAGGCTTCGTGCGTTCGTAGACACGCGAGAGCCCTCCCGTCTTCTTGATCGGTCGTCGGGAGGGCTCTCTTGGATGCCGGAGGTGGCACCCGATGTTGATGGTATGCGTCGAGCAGGCGCGGGTCGAGGCTGAGTTGGTCGGCGGGCTGCTTGGATGTCCGTCGTGTCGGGGGGTGTTGGGGCCGTGGGGGCATGGCCGGGAGCGGGTGTTGCGCTGCTTGTCGGGGGATCGGTTGCTGCGGCCGCGGCGGGCGCGGTGTCGTGGGTGCGAGGGCACGCATGTGCTGCTGCCAAAGGTGGCGTTGTTGCGTCGGCGGGATGAGGTGGCGGTGATCGGCGCGGCGATCGAGGCGAAGGTCGCCGGCGAGGGGCACCGGCCGATCGCCGGGCGGTTGGGGGTGCCGGCGGACACGGTGCGTGGCTGGCTGCGTCGGTTCGCTGAGCGCGCTGGCGAGGTCAGGGCGCATTTCACGCGGTGCGCCGTCGCGCTCGATCCGGAGCTGGGGCCGGTGCTGCCGGCCGGTGGTGGGATCGCGGACGCGCTGGAAGCGATCGCGGTCGCCGTGAGGGCGTGGGTGTTGCGGTTCGGTCCTGGTGATCCGTGGCGGATCGCGAGCGTGCTGTCGGGCGGCGCGCTGCTGTGCAACACGAGTTCCCTCTTCCCGGCGGCGCGGTGAGCTGAGACGGTCCGCGCTCGTGAACTCGAGCGCTGGGAGACCGCATGAATGAAGACCGTCGCCGGGAGATCGGCCTGTTCCGGTATGCGCTCGTGCGCTGCGCGGCCGATCCTGGCCTGTCGAAGGCGGAGCGCGGCCGGCTGGTCCGCGCTCTTGCCGAGCAGGAGCATGTCGCGCCTGACGGGCGACTGGTCCGGATCGGCCGCACGACGCTGGACCGGTGGGTGCGCGACTACCGCCGGGGCGGGTTCGAAGCGCTCGTTCCCCGGCCGCGGGTCCTCGCACCGCGCACACCGGCGGAGATGCTGGAGCTGGCGTTTGCGTTGAAGCGTGAGCGGCTGGAGCGGACCGCGGCGCAGGTCAGGGAGATCATGCTCGCCGCCGGCGGTGATGAGCCTGTGCCGGGGCTGCGGACGTTGCAGAGGCATCTCGCCCGGCAGGGATTGAACGTTCGCGCGGACGGCCGCTCGCCGGGGAAGGTATATGGCCGCTTCGAAGCCTCCGCGCGCAACGAGCTGTGGACGGGGGACGGGCTGCACGGCCCGATGCTGGCTGGCGCGACGGCGCGGCGGGCGGTGCTGGTGGCGTTTATCGATGATCACTCTCGCTTGTTGGTCGGGTGGCGGTGGGGGACCGGCGAGGACGTGTTCCGCCTGGAGGCCGCGCTGCGGTCTGGGTTGATGTCTCGTGGCGTTCCGGCGGGGATCCTGGTTGACCGCGGGTCGGCGTTCGTGTCCTCGCAGCTGCTCCGCGCGTGCGCTGTGCTTGGTGTGAAATTGATTCACGCGAGCCCACGAGCGGCCACGACGAAAGGGAAGATCGAAAGATTCTTCCGGACGGTGCGCGATCAGTTCCTGGTCGAGATCGACGACGGTGTTGAGCTCGCTGAGTTGAACCGGTTGTTCTCCGCGTGGCTTGAGGTCGTCTACCACCGACGCACCCACTCGGAGACCGGGCAGACACCGATCGAGCGGTTCGACAGCGCGGGCGCGCCGCCGTTGCCGACCCCGGCGCTGCTCAGGGAGGCGTTCCTGTGGTCGGTGGAGCGGATGGTCACGAAGACCGCGACCGTGTCGCTGCACGGCAATCAATACGAGGTCGACGCGGCGCTCGTGGGCCGGAAGGTCGAGCTGGTGTTCGACCCGTTCGATCTGACCCGGATCGAGGTCCGCTACCAGCACCGCCCGATGGGCCTGGCGATCCCATTGGTGATCGGCCGTCACACCCATCCGCAGGCTGAGCGGGAGCTCCCACCGCCACCGACGGGCACCGGGATCGACTACCTGAAGCTGCTCGCCGAGCAGCGCGACGCCGAGATCGCCGGGCACCGCATCGACTACGCGAGCCTCGCCGAGCCCGAGCCCGAGCCCGAGCCCGACGGCGACGGCGACGGCGACGGCGACGGCGACGGCGACGGCGACGGCGACGGCGACGGCGAGGATCGTGACATCGACCAGGAAGGACGTGAGGGATGAGTATCGAGAGGCTGCAATCGCATTACGGGTTCACACGGATGCCGTTCGGGAAGGACCTCGCGCCGGGGATGCTGCACGCCCATGACGCGCACGCCCAAGCGGTCGCTCGGATCTCGTGGTGCATCAGTGAGCAGGCGATCGGTGTGATCTCCGGGGAGTGCGGGGCGGGGAAGACGGTCGCTGCTCGCGCCGCGGTCGCGGGCTTGGACGCGTCCCGGCACACGGTCCTTTACCTCGGCACGCCGGGGGTGGGGTTGCGCGGGATCTACGGGATGATCGTCACCCGACTCGGCGGCAGTCCCAAGT
>JALYZL010000638.1 GCA_030948875.1 Actinomycetota bacterium | reverse complement strand
TCTATAGCGTGCTTGGGCTCGTGATCTTCGGCGGCTTCACGATCGTCGACTTCAACCGCCTGCGCCGTGCGAACATGGCGAGCGCGGTCCCCATCGCGGCGAGCATCTTCCTCGACATCTTCAACGTCTTCCTGCTCCTGCTCAGGTTGTTCGGAGGCGGCGGGGGCCGGAACTAGGGATGACGACACCGGTTTCGTAGGCGAGGACGACCGCCTGGACGCGGTCGCGCACGCCGAGCTTCATGAGGATGCGCGTGACGTGCGTCTTGACCGTGGTCTCGCCGACGATCAATTCGGAGGCAATCTCGGCGTTGGTCCTGCCGGTGGCGATCATGTTCAACACGAGCGGGCCCCGGCGGTAGCTGCTCGTTGACGCCTCGATCTCCAACGCCACGAGTACCACACCCGCGAGCACAGGGTCGAGCCACGGCCAGCGACGGTCGCTGGTTGCGGGGACCACGACCGGGTCGAATTCCGCCATGGGGGCAGCACGAGGTAGCGGGGTCGTCTCCACGAGCGGGATCCGGGCGCGGACCTCGAAGCCGCCTTCGCTGCCCGGCCGGGCGCGCAGCTCACCGCCATACAACGTGACGCGCTCGCGCATCCCGACGAGTCCGTGTCCCGATCCGTCTCGGTCCTCGCGCCCGGGTGACGGTCCGAGCCCCGTATCGGACACCGCCAGCTCGAGGTCGCGGGTGCCGATGCTAACGGTTACCTGGGTAGGCGCCGCACCGGCATGTTTAATCGCGTTGGTGAGGGCCTCCTGCACGAGCCGGTAGGCGATCCGCGCCAGCTCTGGCGGCAACGCGCCGTGCCGTCCCTCGACGCGGAGCTCGACGGGCAAGCCTACGGCGCGCGCTCGGTCGACGAGGGCGTCGAGCTCCGAGAGTCCGGGTGATGCGAACCTGGCGAGCTCGTCGCTCCTGCTCCTCCCTTAGCCGCGCCGCGGTCGCCGCGAGCTCGCGCGTCAGCGCGCGCCGACTGGCGAGCGTGCGCGCGACGGCGAACAACGCCACCAACGGCACCCACTCTAGGAGAACGTCGCTCACTGATGCGCTCCCCGAGATCACCGCGAACATCCCCAGCGTGTATGCGAGCAAGGCGCCAGCGATGAGGAGGTCGCGGCGGCCCGTCGCCCGGCGACCCAGCAAGTAGAAGTCCAGCAGCAGGGCCGCGCCGGCGATCGCCACCGGTGCACCGTTTAGCACGTCGCGTTGTCCGACGGTGAGAAACCCGAACTGCGCGGTGACCGCGACGAGCGTGGCGAGCGCCGGGTATCGGCGCCGCCAGGCAACGCTGGCGGTGGGCACCACGCACGATACGATCGCCAGGACCGAGAGGCGGGGATGGCTGAGCAGAGCGGCGTCGACGAGTATGCCGACCGTGAGCAAGCCCGCGAGAGCCCGGTCGATCACAACGAGATCGAAAGCCCGTGCTCGCGACATGATCCAATCGCGGGTGCCCACGGCAGAGCACGCTAGCGCCGCCGGGTCGGCCGCGCATCCCGCGAGGGGACGACTCGGCTCCTCCTCGAGTACGACAGACGCCGTGCGCAGATCGCCCAATAGTCCACAACAAGTCGTGCTCGGCAGGACGACAACGCGCTCGTCGCTTGGAACAGTTGCGGCCGTCAACTAGCAAGGCCGAGGAGGAGCAGATGAAACGACTAGCCACTGGCGTCACCTTCGCCGGTCGCGCTCGCGGGGTGCTCGGCAGCGATCGCCGCCGGCACACTGAGCGGAACCTACAAGACCAAGGTCCACACGAGCGCCCTCCACGGCATCGTCAACGGGACCTGGACGATCAGCTTCGAGAAGGGCGCCTACACGGTTACCGACGACGGCGCCGCCGTCATCCACGGGAAGTACTCGATCAAGGCAGACGAGGTGACCCTGCGCGACAAGAGCGGAAAGGACTCCTGCCCGGCTCCGGGGACGTACAGGTTCACGGTGGCCGGTAACGCGTTGAAGTTGACCAAGGTCAGCGACTCCAATCCCGCGTGCGTGGGCCGCGTGACGGTCCTCGCCGGCAAGTTCACCAAGGTCGGCTGACGCGCCTTGCTTGACATACGATACCGAGGGTATTACGATACTCCCGGTATGGCTTCCGCCCGGCCGCAGCTAAAGCTCTACACGTTTCCAGGCTCGAATTCAGGCCTGATCGGTCAGCTCATGCTCGACCACAAGGGCGTCGACTACAAGCTCGTCAAGCTCCCTCCCGGCGTCCACGCCTTCATCATGCTCGCGCTCGGCTTCGAGTCGATGGGGGTACCAGCGATCAAGTGGGGCGGACGCCGCGTGCAGGGCACCCGTGCGATCTCGCTAGCGCTCGACGAGCTCGTGCCCGGACGGCCGCTGTTCCCGTCAGATCCCGTGTGCCGCAAGGCGGTCGAGGACGCCGAGCGCTGGGGCGAGGAGCTCCAGAACGCGACACGGCGGATCTTCTACGCCGCGGCCCGCCGCGACCGCAAGGCGTTTACGAGCGTCATCGTGGCGCCGCGCGCGTTGCCGATGCGGATCTTCCTACGCGCCGGAGCGGGGCTGATCATCCGCCTTGCCAGCGGCGCCCACCGCGCGACCGAGGACGCGGCCCGCGAGGACGTGGCTTTGCTCCCCGAGCGCCTCGATCAGATCGACGCGTGGATCGCCGAGGGTCGGCTCGGCGGCGCTGAGCTCAACGCGGCCGACTTCCAGATCGGCGTGAACGTCGCGCTCCTGATGTCTTCCGAGGACCTGGCGCGGCTCATCGCCGGGCGCCCTGCCGCCGCGCTCGCGCGACGCGTCCTTCCCGAGTACGGCGGTCACCTCGGTCAAATCCTTCCGAGCGAATGGCTGCCGGCGCGGCCGGCGAGCGCGGACGCCGAGACCGCGCCGCCCGTGCGCACCGTGGACTTCCACCGCTCGGCCGGGATCGACGATGCGACGATCACTCGGCTCGTCCGTCAGTAGAGGGAGTCCGTCCAGCAAAGCCCGACCAGCCCGGTGCGCAAACGACACCCGCACCCGGTCGCCGGCGCCGCCCAGGGCATCGCCGCGCTGATCGCCCAAGACGTGTCGGCCGCGATCGATCCGCAAGCCGGGCAGCAGATCGGCGCCGCCTTCCAGGGTCTCCTGGCCGGCGGCGCGGTGACTACCGAGCACCAGCTCGCCGCCGTCGCGCAGCAGATCACCGAGCTCGAGGAGCAGGGCCAGATTGCCTCTGGCGCTGCCCCTGCTCTGAACGGCGCGCTCGCCAATCTCAGGAGCGCGTTGAGCGCCACCTCACCGCACACGCCGACCGCTGGTGGCCGACCATCACCCGACGGCCCGGGTCACCCGGTCACGGCGGATCGCCGGGAGATGGCGGGGGGCCGGGCGCTCGCGGACCATGGGGAGATGGCGGGGGGGCGGGCGCTCGCGGACCATGGGAAATGGCGGACCGCATGACCACGGCGGCGGATCCCGGGGCCAGGACCAGCACTTCGGGAGCCAGGACGGCTCCTCCGGAGGCGACTAACGGGGCTAGCGACGGCCCGCGCGCCGTGCGGCGCGCGCGGTGCTGCGATCACGGTCGCGTCCGCCGGCGCCAACGGGCGGTCCGCCGCGGCTGAGGGCCGACCAGAGCATCCCGGTGAGCGTGCCTCCGACGATGATGACGATGATTCCGACGGTCACGCTGACGAGAAAGCCGGCGACAATGAGAAGGCCGTAGATCGCCGGGATGCTGTTTCGGATGCGGTACATGCGCGCCTGCCTTCCCCTCGGTTAACAACGGCTGCGCCCGCAGCGGCAGGCGCCAGAGACCTGACCGTGAGTGTCGCAGAAAGCGCCTACTCGGTAAAGGAATGAGCGCTCAAGCCGCTTTCCTCAAGTTCGAGAGCGCCGAAGCGACGAGCTCGACGTCCGCCTCGGTGAACTTGGGCTCGCCCGTCAGCTCGAGCGTGATCACGTCGCCTGCCTTCGACAGGTAGGCGATGCACCGCGGCAGCTTGGCCTCATCGGCCAGGAAGTCCATGACCTCGGGCTTGAGCTCGCGAGGGCTCGAGTCCGCGCTCCCGTAACCCGCCTCCGGATCGGTCGTCCGGACGAGGCACAGCGCGCACACCTCCTCACCAGACGATTTGGGCCGACCGCATCCCTCCGTAGTGCAGTAGCCGTCTGGGTCGATCTTGTAGCTCATTGCACGCGAAACGCTCCGTGATAACGCAACTAGTCCGTGTAGGCAATGATGGCAAGGCGCCCGGCGACTTGGCCTTAGCCGCCTGGCCAGAGATCGCGATCAAGGCTTGTCCGGCGAGTCGGGGCCGGCGAGCCTGGCGGCCGCCGCCCTCATCTCGCGCGCAAGCTGTCGATCGCGAGCTCGAGGTGCCGGTGCCAGTCGTACATCTTCGCGGTGTGGCCCATCGACGCGCACACGCCGCACATGAGCATCGGGATGTCGTCGGCGCCGACGTCGGGCCGCATGGCGCCGGCGCGCTGCGCGCGCACGATGAGCTGATGTGAAATCTCACCAAGCTGGCGGCGCTCGCGCTCGGTGCCCACCCACACCACGACCCCACCGCCCATGATCGCGTGCTGCACGGCCGCGTCGGCGGCGATGAGCTCGGAGTTGCGGCGCAGTACGCCCGCAAGCACCTCGAATGGTTCGCCGCTCGCGTCGAGCGCTGCGCGAGCGGTCTCTAGGAAGGACTCGAAGGTGCGCCGCACCAGCTCGGTCATCAGCGCCTCCTTGGTCGGGAAGTGGCGGTAGACGGTGCCGACGCCGACGCCGGAGGCTCGCGCGACGTCCTCCATCTGCGCCGAGGCGCCGCTGCGGGCGAACACCTTACGAGCGCCTTCGATGATCTTCTCGTGGTTGCGCCGAGCGTCGGCGCGGAGGTGGGGCTTGGTTTCGGCGCTTGTGTCCATGTGGAGAATCTCGGCCTCCTACCCCTTGACAAACGGAATCATAGTTCCGTATCGTGCGGGACGCAACCGGAATCGGAGGTCAGCTTCCATGACGACGTCTCTCGACACGCCTCGAGCGAAGAATCTAGCCCTCCTGCTGCTGGCGATGACGCAGTTCGTCATCGTCATCGACGCGGCCATCGTCAACGTCGCGCTGCCGTCGATCGGAAGTCACCTCCACTTCTCACACAACGATCTTTCCTGGGTCGTCAACGCCTACACGCTCACGTTCGGGGGGTTCCTCCTCCTCGGCGGCCGCATGGCCGACCTTCTAGGGCGCCGGCGCATGTTCATCGGCGGGCTCGTGCTCTTCTCGCTCGCCTCGCTCGGCGGCGGGTTTGCCCAGTCGGAGGGGTGGTTGATCGCGGCCCGCGCGATCCAGGGCCTGGGTGCCGCGATCGTCTCCCCGGCGGCGCTCTCGATCCTCACGACCACGTTCTCCGAGGGCGCTGAGCGCAACCGCGCGCTAGGGATCTGGGGCGCGGTAGCGGGTGCCGGCGGCGCCGTCGGCGTGCTCCTCGGCGGGATCCTCACGAGCGGCCTGAACTGGCGCTGGGTGCTCTTCGTCAACGTCCCGATCGGGATCGCGGCCGCCTTCATGGCCCCGCGCGTCCTGGTGGAAAGCCGGTCCGACGGCGAGGCGAGCACGTTCGATATACCCGGCGCGGTTGCCGTGACCGGCGGCCTCGCACTACTCGTCTATGCCGTGGTGCATGCCGTCAACACCGGCTGGGGCGCGACGTCGACGCTGCTCTACATCGCCGGCGCCTTGGTCCTGCTCGCGCTCTTCCTGGTCATCGAGCTGCGTACGCGCCACCCGCTGATGCCCTTCTCGATCTTCCGCCTGCGCACGCTGCGCGGCGCGAACATCGTCGGCCTCCTGATCGGTATGTCTCTGTTCTCGATGTTCTTCTTCATCTCGCTCTATCTCCAGAACGTCCTCGCCTACTCGGCGATCGAGACTGGGCTCTCTTACCTGCCGCTGGCCGTCGGGATCATCATCTCGGCGGGCGTCGCCTCGCAGATCGTCACGCGCTTCGGCTTCAAGCCGATCCTCATCCTGGGCCTGTTGCTCATCGCTGCGGGACTGCTGTGGTTCTCGCAGGTTCCCGACCCCGGCGGCTCGTTTGCCGCCGACATCCTCGGCCCGTCGCTCCTCGCCGCCGTCGGGCTCGGGTTCGCGTTTGTCCCCGTGACCATCGCCGCGGTGACGGGCACCGAGCCCCATGAGGCTGGTCTCGCTTCGGGGCTCATCAACACCTCACAGCAGGTCGGCGGCGCGCTCGGTCTCGCCATCCTCGCCACCGTGGCCAACAGCCGCACCCAGAGCTTGCTCCATGCGGGCGTGCACAACGTATCGATCGCGCTGACCAAGGGCTTCGATCGCGCCTTCCTCGTCGGTGCCGGCTTCGCCATCGCCGGAGCGATCCTCGCCGCCGTCCTCATCTCCTCCAAGGACAGCCGCGAGCAAGCCCAAGCGGCCCAGGCGGAGGGGGCAGAGGCGGCGGCGACGCCGGTTATCGTGGGCTGAAGTGGCGCTCGCGCGCTGCGCGCCGCCGAGTGCGCTGCGGTAGGTTCCCACGACCGTCGGTCCTGTCATCCAACTTCCGTGGAGGCCTGTCGTGATAACACTGAGAGCGGTAGCGATTGTCGGCGCACTGGTGAGCCTGTCGGCTTCCTCTGTCGCCATTTCTGTCGCGTCTAGTGTCGGCCCGATCAGAACGCTGCACATGACTGGCGTGGTGGTCGGGAAGATCGCGAAGGAGGGTCACCAGGCCGACCGGGTTGCAGGCCCGGAGAAAGTGGACCTCGAGATGGGAGGCAAGGTCGCCGGCACCCTGATCTTCACCGGCCACGATGCCCATGCCGGGGACCGCGGCTGCAGCGCTTCGCCGTTCCTCAGCTGCATCGGAACGCTGAAGCTGACGAGCCTCAAACACGTGTCGAATTTCTCGGTGACCTTCGGCGGCCCAACCAATTCAAGGCCAAACGCACCAGGCCTCGGGAGCCTGATCGATGATCAGAACTTTCAGACCGGGAGCATCACGGTCAAGACAGGATTCAAACAGTTCGCGAAGGCTCACGGCCGATTCCCGGTCGTGATCCAGCTGAATAAATACGCGAAGTAGAGCCGGTGGTTATCGATCAGCGATGGGCGGGGTTCGCTCGTCGATGCCGAGGAGCTGAGGGCCGTGGGTGGCGAGCCGGCCGAGGTACCCGTTGGGCGGTACCGTCGGCGGGGCTGGACCTGCTGGGCGGGTGCCGAGTTTGGTGAGGCGGTCGGAGTGCTCGCAGCGCGCGCTGTAGCTCACTGCGGCGATCATCGCCGCTGAGGCGCCTTGACGCTCCTCACGGGTGAAGGGCGCCCCGCGCGCGGTCTCGTAGTCGGAGATGAACGCGAACGACTCGTCCAGCGTCGGGAGGTGCCAGCCGTCTCGGCTCCAGTCGGCGGTGAACGCGTGCGCCGCTTGGCCCACGATGACCGGCTCCGGTCCGGCGCAGAGACTGTCCCAGTCATAGACGGCGCTGACTCGGCCGTCGCTGAAGCGCAAGTGCTCGGTGCGGTAGTCGCAGTGGCCCACGACCGCGGGGCCGAGAGCGAGCCCGTCGAGCTGCTCGCTCGCGGCGCGAGCGAGCCGATCGATCCACTCCGCTCCGTGCGCGGTGCCCGGGAAATCAAACCGCCGGTCGTGCGGCTCGCGCCACAGCCGCTTCGCCCCTTCCCGCGTTGTACGCAGCCCCTCCAGTTGTGCCCGGGGACGACAGAGCTCGATCAGCTTGGCGAGGGCGGAGGCCATCTCGCCGCGGACCGCCGGATCGTGCGCGTTGCCCCACGAGCCGTCGTCCAGCAGGCTCTCGACGACGGCCACTCCGTGCGCCAGTGGGGTGGGAGCGACGAGCGGACGTGGACTGGGAAAGCCGGCAGCGACGAGATGTGCCTGCACGCCCTGCACCGCGAGCAGGTGGTCGCGGTCAGTGTCCGCGCGAGCCACCTTGATCACCACTCGCCGTCCGTCCTCCAGGAGCACACCGTGAACGCTCCCCACGCTCGTGGCGAAAAACTTGTAGCAACTGACAGCCGCGCCCAGGTGCGCCCGAGAGAACGCGTCCAGCGCCTCGGCGATCGCCTCGGGTTCGACTGTCTCGAACACCTCACGCTCCAGATGAGGCTCCCCTTCCCAAGGAGCCAGAACGTCCGCGATGACCAAACCGCCGTTCCGCATGTGCCGAGCGGACTCTACGCCCAGGATGCGAGCGCGGCGCCCTCGCCGTCTCACCCGGGGAAGGTGATCTGCGACGGATTCGGGCCTCTCGACCGTAGCCGCTCGGCGCGCGATCAGCCCCGTCGTCGACTGCGGCGGCTCGTGGCGAAGCTCCGCGTCCCTCGCACTGCGGGCGACGAGTCCGCCTGCGCGAATGCACAAGCCGGGAGCCCGGCGGCGGCGGCCCGGTCGGCGCCGCTGCTTGCGCGCGAACTCACAAGCGAACCCGGCGCTGGCTCCGAGGGCGAAAGCGCAAGCGACGCGAAGGGTCAACGAGACGCCCGTTGCTCGTCCTGAGGAGGAGCCTATTCGAGGTCGCCGGAGACTTTCGAGTGGACCCAAGGCGCACATGTCGGTCCTCGTTGTCAGTGCGTCCGCTCGCGTCAGGACGCTGGAGTCCGGGGGGTGTTGGGTTGGCACCGCGCGGTTCTCGTGGTGGTCGCCGCCCGCTGAGCTCGAGGGGATTCTCGAGCGTCTTCTGCGCTCCATGGCTTAGCTGCGCCGGGCGCCACGAGCACCCGGCATGGCAGTCCCGACGCGTCGCTGGGCAGGGTTTGAGAGGCGCCTTTCGCGTCTGAGCCTGGGCAGGGCTCACACGTGAGACTGGTAGCCTCGGCGCGAGGTTTGTTGGGCGGGCGGTCGCCCGTCCTGTCCCGACTGATGCTGCTCTGGAGGTAGCTGGTGCGTGGATCGTGGGCCCATCGTCTTGGCGTGGGCCGTGGGCTTGCTATCGGGGGGTTGCTCGTGTTTGCGCTCTTCCCCGCGGTTGCCGTCGCAGCGCCGCTGTCGTTGCCTGCCCCGATCCCAATCGAGAACCCCTACGACGGCCCGCTGAAGTACGCGGCGTGCCCGTCTGTGAGTCAGTGCACCGCCGTGGACGATACTGGGCGGGCCTTGACGTTCAACCCCGCCAGGCGAGGTTCAATCACGATCAAAGCGATCCTCCGGCCGCAGTACTTACCGTCGGCTGTGGCGTGCCCGTCTGTGAGCCAGTGCACCGCCATCGATGACGGCGGCCAGGCGGTGACGTTCAACCCCACCCAGCGGGGCGCTCCGATCACGACCATGACGATCGACGGTCTCGGCGATGGTCTGAACGATGTGGCGTGCCCGTCTGTGAGCCAGTGCACCGCCGTGGACACCGGCGGGCGGGTAGTGACGTTCAACCCGACTAGGCGAGGTTCGGCCACAATCACGGGACTATTTCCCGCGGGGGACGGACTACAGGCGGCCGCCGTGGTGGACGGGCTGAACGCCGTGGCGTGCCCGTCTGTGAGCCAGTGTGTCGCCCTCGATGATGGCGGGCGGGTGGTGACGTTCAATCCGGCCACGCCGGGCGTTCCCGCCGTGCCCGCCACCGTCGGCCCGGGCGCCCTGATCGCCTTGGCGTGCCCGTCTGTGAGCCAGTGCACCGCCGTCGATGGCAGCGGGCGGGTGGTGACGTTCAATCCGGCCACACCGAGCGCTCCTGCCGCGGCTACCACCGTCGACCCGCGCGGCGTCGGGTCCCTGGCGTGCCCGTCTGCGAGCCGGTGCACCGCCGTCGATGCCTACGGACGGGCGGTGACGTTCAACCCGGTCACGCCGGGCACTCGCGTGAGGATTGCCACCGTCGACCCCAGTGTCGACCCCAGCGGTGTCGGTGCGTCCCTGGGCCTGGTGGCGTGTCCGTCTCTGGTTCAGTGCACCGCCATCGATGGCGACTTGCAGGTTGTGACGTTCAACCCCACGAGAGCTCCCGCCGTGCCGAGCGCTACGGTCGTTACGATCGACGCGGGCCAGTTCCTGTCTGCGGTGGCGTGTCCGTCTCGGAGCCGGTGCACCGCCGTCGATCGACACGGGCGAGCGGTGAGGTTCAACCCGGCGAAGCGCAGGGGCGCCACGACCATGAGGATCGACCCGCGCGGCGGGCTGAACGGGGTGGCGTGTCCGTCTGTGAGCCAGTGCACCGCCGTCGATCGACACGGTCGGGCGGTGACGTTCAACCCCGCGAAGCGGGGCAGGGGCGCCACGACCATGAGGATCGACCCGCGCGGCGGGCTGAACGGGGTGGCGTGCCCGTCTGTGAGCCAATGCACCGCCGTCGATGGACACGGGCGGGCGGTGACGTTCAACCCGGCCACGCGGGGCGCTCCCGTCACGACTACCACCGTCGGCCCGGGCGACTACCTGAACGCCGTGGCATGCCCATCATTGAGCCAATGCACCGCCGTGAACATAGTGGGCTACGAGGTCTATGACAAGAATGATTACGCGCTGACTTTCAACCCGACCAGTCCGGGCAGCTCCGTCACGCGCACCACGATCTACGTCCGCCCCGGCGATGATGTGAACGAGCTCCCTCTGTTCGCCGTGGCGTGCCCGTCTGTGAACGAGTGCACCGGCGTCGATGACAACGGGTATGTGGGGGATGTACTGAGGTTCAACCCGACCAGGCGGCGCGCTCACGTCACGCCCATCACCTCCGGCCCAAACGGCTTACAACCCCTGGACGCCGTCGCGTGCCCGTCGCTGAGTCAGTGCATCGCCGTCGGTCACTACGGGCGGGCGGTCACGTTCAATCCGGCCGAGCCGCGGGCTCCCGCCACGGTGCCGAACTACATCGACGCCTTCCACCAGCTGAACGCCGTGGCGTGCCCGTCTCTGGTCCAGTGCACCGCCGTCGATGACATCGGGCAGGCGGTGACCTTCAACCCCGCCCAGCGGGCCCTCACCGTCAAGGCGAGGTGAGACCAGACTCGGGGCCACTCCGAGCTGTGCCGGCTGCCCGGCTCCACGTGCGCGCTGAGTGCCATGCCGATGCCAAGCCAAGACGCTCCAACAGAGCGCGTGCCACACCCCCCGCGTAATCGTTTCCTCGGAGTCGAGCGTGCCCTGACTCAGCCCCTCCTCCCGAAACCGAGTCCACGCGTTTGCACAAGTCGTGCGTTCGTCGGGTCGACCTTGCTCCTGCCTATGCAAACGCAGCCGTCCGGCTGAGGCGCGTCCGACTTCCGCATCGGTGGCCTTGCGCCAAGCGGCCCGACACGGACCGCGTGATCGAGATGCACCACGAGGGGTACCTGGCGAGCGACCCGCCAGCTGCTCCGTTACGCCCATAGGGGAGGCCAGCTCGATATCGCGGCGGAGTCTCGGCGGGGGCACGGCCGTTGGTATCCGAGAGCCTCCAGTCCGCACGGGGGAAGACGCCGCGGGCCGGGGCAGGACGCCCGCGGCATGGCAAGAGCAGCGCGTCCAAGTTGCCCGGTCTATCTCCCCAGCGGATTGCGAACCCGTGCTGGGGGGTGTTCATTCCTGGTTGGCGGGGTGGAGGTATACTGGCCTGGGATGGATGTGCTGGGAGATCGGGCTCGAGTGCATCTGTTGGGGTTGGTTCAGTTCGCCTCGCGCGCACCGGACCCGTTGCCGCGCTCGGAAGAGCCGCGTGAGGTGATCGATGCGCAGTGCCGCGCCCGGTTGGATGCGGCCGGGGAGGTGTTGGCGGAGCTTGGCGTGGTGGGCCGGGAGGAGGTTCGCGACGTTCGCGCGCGGCTGGAGGATGCGATCCCCACGCGCCGCGCGGTCGCGCGCGTGGATAAGGGGTTGGCTCGTGGTGCGCGGGGGTTGCTCGACCGGCGTTTGGCGGAGGTGCGTCTAAATCCGGATCTTCCCCGGGCGCCTGCGTTGCTCGATGATTTCACCGACTCCGATCCTGCCCACGGTGATGCAGTGACGCGGTTCGAGCTTGCGTGTGAGGCGTGCGCCGCGTCCGGGGCGCTTACGGTAGACGAGCTGGCCGGGTGGGAAGAGCGCCTGTTGGAGGTCGATGATGGTCGCATGTGGTCGGTTGAGCGCCGGCGGCGTCAGAAACGGTTCACCATGGCCGATCTGCGTGCCGTGGTTCCGGGCGATCCGCACCCCGACGGGTGCTTGCGCGTCACTACCGCCGAGTTGTACGCCGACGGGGTGGTGTTGCGCTGGCACGAGCGAGAACGGTCGCGCGGGCAGCTGCGGCCGCTCACCGACGAGGATCGCAGGCGACGGCGTGTCTCCCTGAGCGATGATCTCGGGACCGAGTACTTGCACCTGGCGACGAACGAAGCGATCACGGCTGGCGCGGTGCTGTGGACGGCGCAGTTCGTGACCGCCGTTCCCGTGGGCGCGCGGCTGCTGGTGGCAAACATCCGCGACGAGCGGGTAACCCTCAGGCTTCCCTCGCAGGTAGGTGGCGAGTGAACGTGGACGCCCGCGAACTTGCCCGTAAGGCCCTGGAACGAGCCCTTGGTATCACGAAGCCGGGCTCTGGGCCGTTGTCCGACTATGGTCGCGGTCTCGCTGGCGCGTTCGCTGACCTTGGACTCATCGAGACCGACCAGGAACTCGAGTGGAGCGCCCGGTTCGAGCGATCTGGACGACCGCTGGAGCCCCCTAGCGCGGAGCTCCACGCTCGCGCGGTCGAGCTGCTCGAGCAAGAGCTCGATGACCGAGCATCTGACGCCGAACCCGGCCCGGACGATTCGCTCGGGCGGCGAGAGCGGTTCACGACCAAGCTCCAGGCGCTCCTTGAGACCGGCATCATCGACTGGGGGGAAGGGAGCGACTGGATTGACAGGCTCGACCGGGTGTTTCCCGACTGCTCCGCACGCCCCGAGCTGCCCGCTTACGCCGGACTTGAGCTACGCGCGGTCGCGATCGGTCCAGGCACCCGACTCGCCGGCCTGCGCATAACCTCGGTCGAGATGTATGACGACTGCGTCATCGTCCGCTGGCACCTGCTACCCGACGACCACGAAGAATGGTGCGACCGGATAGCACTCACCGACCACGTCGAAGACCTCATCCGCGCCCACTGCCCAGCCTCACTACAAGACGATCTCGGGACCGCATACGTGCCGGCTCCCGCCGGAGTCTGGACCTGGCGTGACGTTTTCCACCTACGCCAGCGACCCGCGGTAATGACCGGCTCGTCCGCCTTCACCCCAGGCACCCCACAGGACGCGACCAAGCTCTCGATCGCCTGCGCGTCTGGCGACGTAGAGATCCGGCTTCGATCCTCCTTATCGCGTATCTGCTGAGCGATGGTCATCGCGGGGCCGGCGCCACGATCGTTCTGCTCGCTGCGCCGGGTCTCGTGTTCGGCGCTGTCGTTAGCCGGTAGTCGATCCTTGGTGTGCCACCAGCCGGGGTCGCTACGCGGCTCATGGTCAGTGCCGGCTGCGCGAGCAGTGCGGCGAGGACACTGCGATGACACTTGCGCTCATGGCGGCCCTAAACGCCGTATTTCCGGCGATGGACGCGCTGCTCGTTGGACTTTGTGCGGGCCGGTCGCTCGGGTGGCGCGTCCGCCTAGCGTTGCGTCTTGGCAGCGTTGCGCCGATCCACGACGACCCGAACTCACCGCACGCGGATCTACCATGAGCAAGAGACTCGCGCGCTCTGCGCCGCATATTTGTCCTCGCCAGAGCGGGTCACCTGATGGAGTGCTTCGCCGGCTCCCGCTCGCCGCAGTCGAAGCGGGCGCCACCCCATGGTCTGGCGGGCCCTTTGAGTTTCGATGGCGGATCGCAAGTGTCGGGAGCCACGATGGTCGGTCCGGTCTCTGTGATGATCGCCATCACGATGGTGACGGCCTCGTCGCGACCCTCGGAGCGGGGAAGCTCGGTGGAGTACAACAGCGCTCGGGATGCTGGCGCCCGCATGGTTGGCCCGAGCGTGGCGGGAAGACGCCGGAAACGCCCGACCGATCATCCTCGGCGCTCCGGCCGAACGCCTCTCAACGCCGCAGGACGCGCCGAACCGCATCAACGAGGAACAGCCAGACCCGGGCCCCGGCCGCCACGCCGGGGGCTACGCTTCACACCAACACCAACCACCGCCTCTCAGAGCAGGCGGACCGATGAACGGGTCGGGCGAGACGACCCGACACCACCTGCGCAGCGACCGCGAGATTCCGACCACCGCCCCGAAGCGGGACCGTGCGGGCCTTGGTCACGCCGGAATTGCTGCCGCTCGCCGCCAGTCTCGTCGAGCAAGCGCGACTAGGGCGACGCTCAGCGTCGCCGCGATCACGACGATCATCCATTCGAGCGACCCGCTGTGATGGTCGGGATCGACGCGAAAGACGGTCTCGAGCCAATCCCTCCAGAGCAGTGTCGTAGCTGCCAGAACACCACTAAGCAGGGCAAGGACCGCCTCGACCCAAAACCGCCATCCTATGTACCGGGCTTTCACGTCCCGTCCTCCTTTGTCATTGGCTCAAACTTCTTGATCGCACCGCGCGAGAAAGACTAGCCTCGTCCGGACCAACATCCGCCCGGCCGAGCCCATCTGGCTCATTGATCTTGCGTGGCCCGCCTGGCGCCGAGACCACTGCTGCAGGGCTCAGCTGCACTGGCATACATTTGGTCACGACGCGCAGGCGCCGGTGCCTCGTCTCCCGCGCCGGGATATCGCTGCCACCACTGTCCAAACCGCCAGGACGGTGGCGAGCCTCGCCACGCATGGGACGCACAAACCCACGCGCTCCGCCCACGCCTGGACATCGCCCGAGCTCTTCCCGGGCGCGCTGGCCTTGACGTTCCTAGCGAATGATCGGCTCATCGACGATCACCAGGCAGCCCCTGCACGATCCGGCTTCCCCGTCGGGATTGGTGACGACGATGTCACGGTGGCCTACCGGGGTATCGTTGCCCAAGCCCAGCGTAATAACGATGCGGTTGGTGCTCTGGACCGTCGTGGCCCTGACGGGAACGTCAGCGCCCGTGACGGCTACCGTCGCCCTGAGCGCGAAGCCACTTCCAACGATGACGATGTCCCGGTCTCCGTGGCGCTTCCCGACCTCGTTTGGCTCGACCTTCTCCACCACGGGGCCCTGCCGCGCGCAGCCATCCACGGCGGGGTGAAACATGTAGTGGTTCTCGGGCTTCTGCAGGTTGTCGTGAACTGCGGTCTGCGCCGGCGTCATTTCCGGGCGGCCTTGGCCGAACGGTGCAGACAGCGGCGCCTCACTGGCCAGCCCGCACCACACCTTGTAGAAGCGCTCGAACGCTTCCGGCGGAGATCCTGGCGCGGGCGGACCCGCCGGTCCCGGAGGCTCCGGAATCTTCTGGATCGTGCTCACCGCGTGAATTTCGTTCCAGCCGACGTGGCCGGCATCGAATGTCCATCGGCCTTGGACGAGGACGAGGTCACCGATGCTCAAGTCGCCGTTTCCCTCCAACGCGTCGTGGTAGTCGCCGTCACGAGCCTTCGCCCAAGCCTCGGCCACGAAGGCGTTCGTGAACGGCGCGAAGAGAACACGCAGAAGGAAGCACGCGAAGGCGGTGTACCAGTGCTTCCTGCACCCGGCTCCGCTGCCAGGCAGCTGGTCGGCCACATTGAACACGTCGTTGATCCGCGTGCCCTCGCACTCGCAGTGCAGGACCGGCACGGAAAAGGCGCCGGAAGCGTCAGCGGGATAAACCTGGACACTCCCGTCGACGAACCACACGATGCGCGAGCCGAGGACCAGGGCCGCGGTGCCGCCGGCGTTCTTCCCAGCATCGAAAAACATCTCGCTCGTGAGACCCGCGAAGTGCGGGTCACCGTCGCTCGCCTCGTGAGGCTGGGGCATGCCGGCCTGCTCCGTAACGAACTCACCTTGGTATCCGTTGCGCACGCTCTGCACTCGGTAGTCGCTGCTTCTCGCGAGCCATGTCCCACCGTCGCCGGTGAACGGGTTGTCCGAGAGGAAGTGCTCGCTCGCATCGTCGGGACGCAGCAGAATGTTGAAGCTGAAGTCGTTATCGATATTGTCAGGGAACGACTTCTCGGATGGGGGCTCAAAGCTCATTATCCGCCCGACGGCGCAGCTGACCTGGCCCTCCGGAGCCAAGGTGAGCCTCGGCTTCGCGCCGGCCGTGCCCGGGGTCAATGAGCCGAGGCATACGAGCTTATGATGGAGCAGGTAGTCCGCGGTCCGCCACCAGTCCACCATGCCCGTAAGTAGCGCCCCCGCTATCACCCACCCTTTGCTAGGGGCAGTGTCCTCGTAGTCCTGGGGCTTGACACACGTTGTGAACTGCGGTCCGGACATCGGACTCCTAACGCGAGGGCGACGGGTTAGTTCCCATCCACATAGAGGGTCACGCCGCCGAGAAGGCGAGCCCGATCAAACGCATTGACATTGAACGTCTGGCGACCCACGAAGCCTGCTGGCGCGCGCACGATCACCTCGACCTGCTTCTCCTGATCGGGTTCGAGTGTCAAATCAGACGGTATGACCTGCACCTGCCAACTAGTCGGCACGGGGAATAGCGCTGGATCATGCCGGGAGACGGCGCGCTGCTCGCGAATCCCACGACCGGCGGCACCTGCCGGGACGGCGTCGCCCGCAGCACATGGCTCGCGCGGCGGGAGTTGATATGCGTCTACCAGAAGCCGAATGTGGCGTGCGTACTGCAGATCATCATTTCTCACGGGAACCACGAAGGTGGCTGGTGATTTCAGGGCCTTCACATCGGTGTTGTGCTGCCCAAGGTTGTTGTTCGGGTTCTCATCTTCCGCTTCGGGCCACATGAGTTCGACCTGAAGGCAGTAGTGGCCCGGCTCCGGAGGAGTCGTCCACAACACCTCGGCCCGCGCCGGTAGCAGGGGTGACCCTTTCACGTGGAGATCGACCTGGGTCTCGGCGAACGCGGTCTTGCGACCGCCGATCCCGAAGCGTAGGTACGATACGCGGACTGGCAACCTGGGCGCCGCGGCGTTCTCCGAAAGGTTCCAGATGCGCGACACCACGTGGTATGCGGTGCTTGGCAGGAGATCGTGCGACGACACCCGTGCGCCAAGGGGCCGCTCCAGATGAATGTCTGGGTTGTCCCACGTGACCGCGAAGCCCTGGCTCTGCAGGTAGTACTGGTCGTAGATCATCGGGTCCGGCCTGCGGTAAATGGTGCCGGGGACCGTCTGCTTGGCCCCCGTTGCACGACGTGTCCCCCCAGCCGAGGGAAGCGGCTTGCCGTTGGTGCCCCCGTCGCGGCCGAGCCAATCGACCAACCGGCGCAAAATGGGACGCGCGAAGACAACTAAAGCCGATATCAGCCACGTCACGACGAGTCGCCAAACGACGCGTCGGCATCCACCCCAACGCTTTCGCCTTGCCGGACACGCCGGCGCGCAACGACGGCTCGAGTCGAGCGTCACGACCGCGTCTCTCGCGCTACGCCCACAAGCCTGCATGAATCGCACCCGAACCCAACCTCGTCTGGTTGCCGGATTCCCCTCGACCGGAGCTTTATAGCACCGATCGTGGCGCCAGACAATCGTGACCTCAACGACACCCGGATCGTCTCGCACCCGGCCGACGGACCGACGCCCGACCGCTCCTACATGACGTCGCGCGATGCCCATTGCGGGCTCCCGCGGCGGTCGCCCGAGCACGAGGCCGTGCCGATGGCGACCCGCCGCCGCCGCGCGGGACGCCCGAGACCCTGAGTGTCGGATTGCGCGCCAAGCGAGCGCGCGAGGCCGCCGCCATTGCACTAGCGGGGGTGTTCAATGTACCGTTATACTCGGCAAGTATGACTGGACGAGTGGGTGCCAAGGGCCAAGTCGTGATTCCGAAGGCCATTCGCGATCGCGTTCAGCTGCACCCCGGCGACGAGGTTGAGTTCGAGCTGCGCGATGACGAGATTGTGCTCGTCGCGCGCCGGCGGCCGGCCGAGCTGGGGGGACGGTTTGCCCGTAGCGGCATGGCGGCGCGCCTGCTCGAGGATCGAGGCCGCGAGCCGCGGTGAGTGTCTGCCTCGACTCGTGGGCGATCCTCGCGTGGCTTGACGGCGAGGAGCCAGCCGTCACTCGCGTCAATGCGGTAATGAACTCCCGACCGGTCGTCAGCTGGATTAACCTCGTGGAGGTGTACTACCGCGTCGAACGCGACCACGGGCGCGACGCAGCAGACGACACCATGGCGTCCCTGCGTTCTTGCGTCGGCCCTGACCTCCCTGGCACGGTGCGCATGATCGAAGCCGCGCGCCTGAAGGCCCGTGCGTCTATCGCGCTGGGCGACTGCTTCGCCGCTGTGACCGCCGCAGCGCACGACCTCAGGCTGTTCACCGGCGACCCAGAACTGCTTGAGCTCCCCGACGCGCCTTGCCCGCTCGAAGACCTCCGAGCGGCATAGCGATCTTCGCGCCATCGAGCACTCGCTCTGCGCGGCGACGTGTCTGTTGTGGAGAGCTGGTATTACTGCAAGCGTTGAGGAGCTTGGTGGTAGGGTCGGCCCGGGACCGGCTTGGAGCCTGTGACCGCGAGTAGCTTCAAGGGCTCGCCCGTGCTCTGCTCTTGGGCGGACGCGATGAGGGTGTGCCGTAGCTGCAGCTGCGGGAGGTAGCCGGGCTCCCCCTAACGCTTCTCCGTGGGCTTTCTCGATCCAGAATGCTCACGTGGATGCGTTAGTCGTCTGGCTGCGGAGCCATGGCTGAGCGTGGCGCCAGGGCCGCGACGGCACGTTGGTAGTCGAGACGGTCGAAGTCGAACGGGCCAAAGGCAGAGTAATCGCGGTCCCTGCGGTGGGGCTGCTCGAAGCTTTGCCAGATGATGGTGCCGTCGTCCACAACGACTTCTGCGACGAGCGGCCAGCAGCCCCACTCCCCGCAATCAGAACAACCGAGGAGCACGACTCCGTCCGCTCCACCAGCTGCCGAGCCTCCGAGGTGATGATCGCGTGCAGGGCCGAAACGAAAGGACGCCGGTATCAGTCCGCCGTACGAGCGTTCGCGCGTCTCGAACCCCGCTTCGCGCTCGAAACCGGTGAATTCGGTCGGTGAGACTGACTCCGTCGAGCACCGGCACGAACTCAAGCGCCCCACCTTCCTCGACACGAGGAACCACCCTGAAGTCGAGAGCGACGGTCATGTCTCACACCCTACGCCGGTACAGCCTGACATTGCGATCCAGGGGCGACCCGATGAAGCCCCGAGGCCTGCCGCCCTGGGCATCGATGTACGACAGCTGGCGGGAGACCTGCCCGAGCTTTCCCGGGAAGACGTGGTCGAGCATCCACGTCTCGAGCACCAAGCCGCCCCCTGCTGTGGCGCGGAGCCGTAGCGCCCGTGCCTGCTGCGGATAGTCGATGAGCGAAGCGGTCCCGATCAGCCAGTAACCGCCGGCGTGCGTCGGGCGGGGGATGATCTGGTTGCGGTGGATGTGCCCGTACAGGGCGGCGACCACGCGCGGCGAGCGGTCGAGGAGGGCGAGCAGCGCCTCGCCGCCGACCGAGCTCTGGAGCGGCTGATGGGAGACGACGATCACCCATCGCTCGCCGGCGCCGGCTAGCGCCGCGGCGAGCCACGCCTCCTGGCCGGGCACGACAAGGCCGCCCGAGCCGCCGGCGCGGCGGGCCAGGTCGAGGACGATCATGAGCACCTGCGGGCCGACGTCGACCGTGTAATCGAGGCGCCCGACGCCGCCCACCGCGCCGACGCCGCCCGCCCCGCCCGCCAGCGCTGCCACGACGTCGGGCACCGCCATCTCGGCCCGGGCGGGATCGGCGGGCACCTTCACCGTCGGGCCTGCCAGCGCCTGGGTGAGAAACCCTTCGACGAGGCCGGGGTCGGGGGGGCCGTCGGGCGAGGTTGCCGCCTGGGCCCGAGCCCCGGGAGGCAGCGTCAGCCCCTGCGGCAGCTCCCAAAGGGCCCGGCTTCCGATCGCCAGCGACCGCGTCAAGGGCGTCGGCACGATCTCGCCCGCGACGAGCACATCGTGGTCACCCAGCACCGGGTAGCAGGGCGCGCCGAGGCCGCGGCTCACGAACCCTCGGGCGGCCGCCCGCAGCAGCCCGGGGTGGCGCGGCGCGTCGAGGTCGGGGCGGTAGTAGAAGGGGTCGGCGTTGGCGGCGAGCTGCACGCCGTAGTACCCGTCCGGCCCGCTCCCCGGGTGCACCGGCCCGCCGCGGAGCACGGCGAGGGCGTGGTCGAGCTCGTTGCGCTGGTCGTTGTCGATCAGGTCGCCGCCCTGGATGACGACGTGCGGCGTCGTCGCGCGGATGGCGGCCACGGCGCCCGCGAGGACCTGGGCGGTCAGCGTCTCGTGGGGTCGGAAGGTCGACTGGAACGGCGGGCCCAGGCGATCGAGAAATGTCACCCGCGCCGGCGAGGACGCGTCGAGGACGTGGGCGTCGGTGACGTGGGCGATCCTCGCCAGGACCGACGACGCCGCCGCCGAGGCGCCGAGCTCGGTCCGCGAGACGAGCGCCTCCCCCGGGAGCACGCGCAGCTGCCCGTCGCCGACCGGGTCACCCCACGTCGACTCGAGCGTCGAGCCCGAAGACGCCGCAACCCGCCGCCCGCCCGCGCCGCACCCCGCGAGCACCACCGCCCCCGCGAGCGCTTCGCCGATGACTGCTCGTCGCGTGATCCTCCTCATCTCGCCGCGAGCCCGGAGACCACCGACTCCCGGGCGGCCTGGCGCGCCACCCACACAACGGCGACGAAGCCGGCGAGAACGAGGCCGGCCAACGTCGCCAGCACCTCGCCCGAGGTCGCGACGAGCGCGAGCGCGGCGTAGTTCACCGCCAGGTGCGAGAGCGCGGGTCCGAAGACGTATCGCTCGAGCAGTACCCCCACGACCCCTGCCGGGACGATGATCGCCACCGTCGATCCGAACAGGAGCCGGCGCACCGCACCGGACCCCGCCCCGCAGGCGCGCAGGACAGCCACCGTGCGGCGGCGCTCCTGCACGGTCAGGGTCGAGGCCTGGATCAGCGCGTACAGGCACACGAGGCCATCGACGACGGCGACGGCGAGGAGAATGGTCCGCAGCGTGTCGACGAGGGGCACGCCGCGCGCGGTTGCCCCGCTTGCCACCGTGGGCGGCGCTCCGAGTCGGGTCAGGGCGGTCGTCACGGCGCTGTAGTTGGCGCCCGGCGCGAGCACCACGGCCACCTGGTAGGGCGCCGACGGTTCCGCTGCGAGCAGCGCGCGAGCGGGGATGTAGGCGACGCGGCCTTCGTGGTCGAGCGAGCTCACGAGGCCCGAGACCCGGAGGCGCAGCTCGCCCCCGGAGGAGAGGGCGATGGCCAGGGTCGAGCCCGGACTGAGGCCGAGGGCATCCGCCAGCCCGACCCCGACCTCGGCCTGCCGCGGCCCGGCCAGGCGCCGGCCGGCGACGAGGGGCGGCGCTTCGAAGGCCGTGTGGTTGCCCGGATAGGCGATCACGTCGATCGTCTCGCCCAGGAAGAACGAATCGGCCGCCTCGGTCTCGTAGCGCGGCGCCGCGGCGACGACGCCGGGCACCGCCCGCATCCGCGGCACGAGGCCCACGGGCGCCGACGCGGTGAGCTGGTAGCGCTTGCCGAGCGCCTGGGGGTCGGTCTCGAGCGCGCTCAGCTCCGAGGCGAGCGCGAGCATGAGGAGGACGAACCCGGCCGAGAGCCCAAGCGTCACCACCGTGGCCGCGAGCCTCACCCTCCGGGCGGCGACG
This sequence comes from Actinomycetota bacterium, assembly GCA_030948875.1. Lineage (GTDB taxonomy): Bacteria > Actinomycetota > Thermoleophilia > Solirubrobacterales > Solirubrobacteraceae > Palsa-465. Next base: position 49 of record JALYZL010000638.1, on the reverse strand, counting down.
AGTCGCGCCCCCAGCGCCACGAGGCCGCCGCGCCGCCCCCGTCCGAGAC
>JALYZL010000620.1 GCA_030948875.1 Actinomycetota bacterium | reverse complement strand
GCGCACCGTGCTCCTCACCGGCGACGCCCTCACCCAGAACGAGGTCCGCGAGACGGTGCAAGAGCTCGGCGACCAAGCGCGCCGCGCTCTCGGCGAGCCCGAGGCCGAGCTGAGCGCCGTCTTCGAGCTCCGATACCAGGGACAGGCGTTCGAGCTCGCCATCGCCGCTGGCGTCGCCCCGAGCCCGGACGAGCTGCGCGAGGCGTTCGAGGCCGAGCACGAGGACCGCTACGGCTACCGCGACCCGGCCCAGGTGCTCGAGCTCGTGACCGTCCGGGTCGCCGCCACGCTTGCCGGCGCCGAGCCCTCGCTGAGCGCCGGGGACACCACCGACGACAGCGCCGACAAAAACACCGACGACACCGCCAACGAACCCCCCACTCGCCCGGCAACCCTCCACGGCGAACGCCTCGACCTCCAGCTCCTCACAGCCCCCGCCCCCGGCACCCCGATTACCGGCCCCGCCGTGGTCGTGCTCCCGGAGGCAACCCTCCTCGTTCCCCCCGAGTGGTCCGGCGAGGTCGACGGCACCGGCACGATCAGGATCGAGCGATGACGCGATGATCGATCCCGTCGAGCTCCAGGTTCTCACCGGCGCGCTCAGGGCGATCTGCGAGGAGATGGGCGCGGTGCTCGTGCGCTCCGCCCACTCGGCCAACATCAAGGAACGGCGCGACGCCTCGACGGCGCTCTTCGACCCATCCGGCGAGATGGTCATGCAGGCCGAGCACATCCCCGTCCACCTCGGCGCCATGCCCGCGGCGGTGGCCGCCGTGCTCGGCGAGGACCACGCCCCAGGGCGCGCTTGGATCCTCAACGACCCCTACGCGGGCGGGACCCATCTCCCCGACATCACCGTGATCCTCCCCGTGTTCGCCGGCGCGGCTGAAGACGAGCTCATCGCCTTCGCCGCCAGCCGCGCCCACCACGCCGATGTCGGCGGCCCCACCCCCGGCTCGATGCCCGCCGACAGCCGCACCCTCGCCGACGAGGGCGTGGTCATCTCCCCCCGCGTCCTCGACGAGGGCGCAATCGAGGAACTGAGCGAGCAGATGCGCCAGCCCGCCCAGCGCCGCGCCGACCTCCGCGCCCAACTCGCCGCGGGCCGCGCCGGCGCCTGGCGCCTGCTCGAGCTCCACGACCGCGTCGGCGGCGAAACCCTGAGCGAGGCCTTCGCCGCCGTGCTCGACTACGCCGAGCGGCGCACCCGCGCGTGCCTCCGCGCCCTCGGCGACGGAACCCGCGAGGCCAAGGACGTTCTCGAGACCGAACACGGCGATCTCGAGATCGTGCTCCGGGCCACGATCAAAGGTGACGCCATCACGCTCGACTTCGGCGGCAGCGCCTCCCAGCACGACGGGAACCTCAACTGTCCCCTCGCGGTCACGAGGTCGGCGTGCTACTTCGCCATCCGCGTGCTCACCGACCCCGACATCCCGCCGAGCGCGGGCGCCTACCGCCCGGTCGACGTGCGCGCCCCCGAAGGCTCGCTGCTCAACGCTCGCACCCCCGCCGCGGTGGCGGCAGGCAACGTCGAGACATCCTCGCGCGTGGCCGACGTCGTCCTGCGCGCCTTCGACCGCGCGCTCGGGCAGGGAACGATGAACAACCTCACGCTCGGCTCCGAGGAGCTCGCCTACTACGAGACGCTCGGCGGCGGTCAGGGCGCCTGCCCCGACGCCGACGGGCCGAGCGGCGTGCACGTGGCCATGAGCAACACGCTGAACACGCCCGTCGAGGCGCTCGAGCTCGAGTTCCCGTTGCGCGTGTCGCGCTACGAGCTCAGGCGCGGATCGGGCGGCGCGGGCCGCTATCGAGGCGGCGACGGTGTGATCCGTGAGCTCGAGGCACTCGCGCCGCTTAACTACTCGCTGATCACCGAGCGCCGCCGCCATGCCCCGCCGGGCGCCGCCGGCGGCGCGCCGGGGAAGCCGGGACGCAACCTCCTCGACGGCGAAGGGCTCCCAGCCAAGGTGGTCGGCGAGCTCTCCCCCGGTCAGCGCCTGCGCATCGAGACCCCGGGCGGCGGCGGCCACGGCGTCCCAGAGGGCCACGGGGTGCCCGAGCCCCCCAACTCGCAATGAAGGGGTCCCCGGTTCGAGTCCGGGCGTCGGCTTGGTTTGGTTTGTTTGGCAAAGCCCTGGAAGCAGCAGCATTTCCCGCTCGGCGCGTAGCACGACTGTAGCAACGCGTGCTACGCTTCGGCGATATATGGCAAGAGAGATCTGAGCTAGACGTGAGCTAGACGTGAGCTAGACGCGAGCTAGACGTGAGCTAGACGTGAGCTAGACGTGAGCTAGACGCGACCACGACCACCTGGGCCGCGCCCCTGGTGTCGAGTGGCCCTGTAACAGCGGACGGTGAGACACGAGATCACCAGCTCACGAGCTTCCAGATCTCCGGCAGGCGCGTCGCTTCCTCTGCCCCGACCTCCGCGAAGATCGCCACGGCGCGCTTGAGGTGCTCCATCGAGGCGTCCCAGTCGCCGGCGGCGCGATGGATGTCGGCAAGGTTGTTCTCGAGCGCTGCCTCGCGGTGGCGCTCGCCGGAGCCGACGCACAGCGTGAGCGCCTGCTCGGTGAGCTCGCGCGCTTGCTCTAGGTCGCCGGAGTCGCGCCGGACGAGCGCGAGATTGTTCAATGCGGCCGCATGTGCGTGGTCGTCACCGAGATCGTGCGCCAGCGCGAGACTCCGCTCGAGTTCCGCGGCGGCGTCCGAGAGGTCTCCGCTGCTGCGCGCAAGTACGCCCAACAGGTTGTGCGCCTGCGCCTGGGCGCGAGTGTCGGCGCACGCCTGCGCCAGCCCGAGCGCATCGGCGGCGAGCGCCGCGCCGCGCGCGCTGCGGCCGGTTTGGTGCAGCGTGTGGCCGAGGTCGATCTGGATGTTCGCGCGTAGCGCCGGCCGGTCTACGCCTGCCGTGTCGAGCGCGGCGCCGAAGCGGGCCTCCGCGCGCGCCCACTCGCCGCGCCGGTGATGGACGTTGCCGAGCTTGTGCTCGACCCTCGCGCGCGCCAGTGGATCGGCGTGGGCGGCCGCGGTCGTGTACGCCGTGAGCGCGCCGACGTAGTCGCCAAGCAGTGTCCGCAGGTCGCCGCTGCGCTCGTGGGCGCCGGCAATGTCAGGATCTCCGAGCGCGAGCGCCGCGTCGAGGTGCTGGAGCGCGTCGGCGTGTGCGTGCAGGGCGGCGGCATGCTCGGCCGCGACCCGGTACTTCGCTGCCGCCGCGGCGTCGTCTCCGGCGAGGCGCAGATGATTGGCGACTAGCGCGGCGGGCGTCTGCGCGTGTGCGGCGGGGCCTCTTGACAGCGCGTTGGCGATCCGCCGGTGCAGCAGCCGCCGGCGCGCAAGGCTGGTCTCCGCGTAGACGAGCGAGCGGAGCTTGTGATGGGAGAATTCATAGCTCGGCTCCGGCCCGTCCACTTCGCGCACGACGTCGTAGGCGAGCAGTTCCTCGAGCCCGCCGACGAGCTCCTCCTCGCCGCGGCCGCTGGCCTCACGAAGCGTGAGGAGATCGAACGAGCGCCCAATCGCCGCAGCAGCGCCGAGCACCTGCCGCGCGACCGGGCCGAGCCGCTCGACGCGGGCCGTCAGGAACCCTTGGACGCCTGCGGGCAGCACGTCGCGTCCCGGAACATCGCTCCCAGCCACGTGCACGGCGAGGTACAGAGCGACGAACAGCGGCAGCCCCTCGCTCTCCAGGTAAACGCGTCGTTCGAGGTCGGGTACCGGCACGCCCGCACACGCCGCCCGCACGAGCGCCACCACCTCTGCGCGCGTCAGCCGGACCGGGTCCACGATTGTCAACGTGCCTGCGCGCGCGGCGTCGACCGCCAGCCGCCGCAAGCGGTGGCCCGGAGGTACGGCCTCGCTGCGCCAGCTCACGACGAGCAGCAGCGCCCGACCGGTGAGCCGGTGGCCGAGGTAGGAGATCGCGTCGATCGTCGCCTCATCGGCTGCGTGCATGTCATCGACGAACACGATCCCCGGCGCCGAGGCGCGGCAGGCCGCATCGATCACCGCGCCGACGGCCTCAAGTAGGCGCACGTGGGCGCCTGGGCCGTCGAGCGGCAGTGGCGCCGGGGTGCCGGGCCGGAGCGAGGCCAGCTCGGGCA
>JALYZL010000609.1 GCA_030948875.1 Actinomycetota bacterium | reverse complement strand
AGGCACGGTCGGTCGGGCCCGGGGCCGCCGCTAGGAGGGCCGCCGGCACGCGGCCGCCCACGAGCAGGCGCAGGAGCGGCGGCGCCCCCGCGCCGGCGGAGAACCGGGCGCCCTCCGGGGAGACGAGGTGCCAGGAGGCGAGGCGCTCGGCGGGATCGAGCTCGGCGAGCAGCCCCGAGCCCTCGGCCGACTGGATGGCGATCGGTCGCACCCGCTTGCCGAGGTCGAACGCAAGCAGGCCCGCCAGGGTCGCCCGGCAGAAGCCGCAGTCGGCGTCGTAGAGCAGCGTCCATGTCGCTGCGTCGGGGCGGTCGGCCGGTGCCATCGAGGCCGGTAGGATCGCGCATCATGGCGATCGGCATCATCACCGGGTCGGGGACCTACGCGCTGCCCGAATTCGAGGCGGCGGAACGGATCGAGCATCGGACGCCCTACGGCGAGGCGACGGTGACGAGGGGAACCTACGCCGGCGTCTCGGCTCTCCACGTCTCGCGCCACGGCGCCGGTCATGTCCGGCTCTCAAATCACGTGACCCACCGCGCGAACATCTGGGCGCTGCACGATCTCGGCGCCACCGCCGTGGTCGGGTGCACGGCGTGCGGAGCGGTCGATCCAAGCGTGCCGCTGGGCTCGCTCGTCGTCTTCGACGACGTCCACTTCATCTCCAACCGGCTCCCCGACGGCTCGCTGTGTACCTTCTTCACCGATCCTGGGGACGCCGCGCGCGGGCACTGGATCCTGCACGGGGGGCCGTTTTCGGAGGGATTGCGTTCGGTGCTGGTGGCGGCCGCGGAGGAGGCCGGGCACGCCGCCCGCGACGGCGGCACCTACGGGCACGTCGATGGTCCCCGCTTCAACACCCCCACCGAGATCGCTCAGCTTGCGAGCCGCGGGGTCACCGCCGTGAGCCAGACCGGCGGCCCCGAGGCGGTGCTGTGTGGCGAGCTCGAGCTGCCGTTCGCGCTCATCGGTTTCGCCACCGACTACGCCAACGAGGTGGTGCCCGGGGAGCCGACACCGGTGGCGACGCTCATCGCGCTGATGGGCAAGAGTACGCCGATCTTCGCCGATGTCCTGCGCGCGGCGCTGCCGCGCGTAGAGGCAGAGCGGCCCGCGGCGGCCGGCACGGTTTATCGCTTCGAGCAGGCATGACCCCCGATCGCCGGTCGGGTCCCGTGGTGGTCGTCATGGCCCGTGCGGCTCGACCCGGTCAGGTACGCCGCGCGCTCGAGCCGCTGCTCGGGCCCGATGGGTGCGCAGCGCTCCAGTCGGCGCTGCTCGTCGCCGCCGTCGAGTGGGCACACGCCGTCGCTCCGGGCGAGGTCCACGTTGCCTATGACCCTCCCGACGCTGCGCCCGAGATGCGCGCCCTTCTCCCCACGGGCACCGCCCTGTTTCCGCAGAACGGCGACGGGATCGGCCGCCGGCTGGCGGATGCGACGACTCGGGTATTCGCCCGCCACGCAGGACCCGTAATCGTCGTATGGCCCGACCTGCCGCGCCTGCGTCCGGAGCACGCCATCGCGGCGCTTGGCGACCTGAGCGCGGGTTGCGAGCTCGCGCTTGGGCCCGTGATCGACGGTGGCTTCTACCTGATCGCGATCGACCGACCGCAGCCGCGGCTGTTCGCGCTTCCCGAGCAGGCGTGGCGTGGACCCGACGTGATCGGGATGGCGCTCGCCGCGGCGCGCAACGCCAGTCTCGAGGTCGGGATCCTGCGCGCCGAGCGCGCCCTTCACCGGCCGGCCGACCTGCGGGCGGCGCTGGCGGATCCGACGCTTGCTCCCGAGCTCGCGAGGATCCTGGGCTCGCGGGTGGCCTGAGCGGCGCAGGCGCCGCGTGCCTTCACTGCCTCTTCACCGGTTATTCCCTCGCTCCGTAGCGTCGGCGGAGAGTGAGATTCCTGTGCTCGCGACATGTCACCCCATCTCGCGATCCTCGGTAGCCTCATGCTGCACTCGACCATCTGGGGCGCGATGCCCTCGGTCCTCCCCGGCGGCAACCTGGGCGTGACGGTCTTCCTCGGGCTGTCGGGCTTCTTGATCACGACCCTGCTCTTCGGCGAGCACGAGCGGGGCGGGGCGGATCGATCTTCGCTCGTTCCATGTGCACCGCACGGCGCGGCTGCTGCCGGGTTGCTCGTGCTCCTGCCGGTGTACGTGATCGTGTCCTCGCACCAGCAGAGCGCCTGGCAGCTGGTCCTCCTCGTCGGCCCAGTGCTGCTCTATCTGAGCCGCTTCGTGCAGGCGATCTGGGGAGCGATCGGACCGCTCGCGTGGACCTGGTCGCTCTCGGTCGAGGAGCACTTCTACGCGTGCTGGCCACCGGACCGCGGGTCTATCTCGACGGCTCGGTCCGCTGGGACGCATTCGCCCACTACTCGACCCCCGCGCGGATGGATGCGCTTGCAGTCGGGTGCCTCGCTGCGCTTCTCGCACGTCGCTACCGCAGGCCATTGCCGCGCGTCGCCGGCTCCTCGCCCTCGCGGTCATCGGCTGGTGCGACGCCAACCCGGACTTCACCATCGGCACGGACTCCCTCAGCCTCTACGGCCTGCCCCCCTGCGAGGTCGCCGCCGCCGTGCTCATCGTGAGCGTGGTCAACCGGCCCAGGGCCTGCTGGCACGTGCCCTTTCGCTCCCGCCGCTGGCCCACCTCGGCGTCGTCGCCTACGGCCTCTATCTGTGGCGCCTGGGGGCGCCGCGTGGGAGGGTGGCGTGGGAGGGGGAGGCGTAGCGGGGATTGGCACTACGGAGGAACGGCAGACTGGGGGGCGAGGGCTTGAACCCCGATTCCCAGGACCAAAACCTGGTGTCCTAGCCGGTTGGACGACCCCCCAAGGGTCACTGACAGCGGGGTCGAAATCTACCAGCGAGTCGATCCGCGTCGCGGCCAGGTCGCCGGCCTTCCGTCCGATGTGTATGCGAACATATGTTCGTGCCACGATATTCGGAACAGGAAGCCAGAGAAGCTGTTGCTACCTCGTTCTGCTACAGCGAAGCGCTGCAGAAGCTCGGGTTGCGGTCCGCTGGCGGCAATCACATGCTGTTTCGCAAGTACGTCGACGAGATCTGGTGCATCCCGACCGACCACTTCGACGCACGGCGCGCTCGGTTCGCGCGTCTTAACCACAAGCGGCCGGTCCCGCTCGAACAGGTTCTCGTCGTCGGTTGCGCGTACAACCGGTCAACGCTCAAGAGACGGCTGTACGAGGCGGGCATGAAGGCTCGTCGCTGTGAGCTCTGCGGCCAGGACGAACACTGGCATAGCATGACCATGTCATTGATCCTCGACCACATCAACGGGATTCCAGACGACAACCGGATCGAGAATCTCCGCATAGTCTGCCCCAACTGCGCCGCGACCTTGGACACGCACTGCGGGCGCAAGAACCGGATCGATTCACCACGCGAGTGTGCGTTATGCGGCGAGTCCTTCGTGCCCCGCTACAAGAAGCAGCGGTACTGCTCGCAGGCGTGCGGAACCAAGCATGACAACCGCAACCGCAAGCCCAAGCCGACCGCACGCAAGGTCTCCCGCCCACCCTACGAGCAGCTCATAGCCGAAATCCGCTCAACGAACTATTCCGCCGTGGGCCGTAAGTACGGGGTTACGGACAAAGCGGTGCGGAAGTGGATCCGCTGGTACGAGTACCAGCGAGAGATGAAGGCGTGGCGAGGGTCGGAGGACCAGGCGGCGTGAGCACGCCAAGCACGCCTACCGTCCTTGCCGTGTGCAGGGACCGCCGAGCCCGCCGCGCATGAGCCGAGCCGCGCGCCGAGCCGGCGTGCGCGTCCCCGCCTCAGCCGAACAATGCCTTGACCGCCTTCGCCGTGATCGCGCCGAGCTCGCGGTTGCCGTTGAAGCTGACGGTGAACGACACCGTGCCGTGGCCCCTGAGCTGGCGGGTGGAAAAGGATGCGGTGGCGGAGTACGTGCACCGCTTCGTCACCTTCGCCGCGCGCGAGGAGATCTTCTTCGCGCCGTGCTTGGCGAGTATCGTCACCGTTCCCTGGCAGCCCCGGCCCTGGGTTACGCCCTTGGGCAGGGTGAGCGACCCAGTTACGGTGAAGCGGTAGGGCGCGCTGGTGGCGTGGGGTGAGACGTTAGCCGTCAGGTGATCGACGGCGAACCGCGTCTGGAACTTGCGGTCGGCCCCGTAGCTCGTGCCCGCGTTGCCCGTCGCGACCAGCCGGTAGTGGTAGGTCGTATGGGAGGAGAGGCGGCTCAGCTTGGCGCTGACCGATACGGCATTGGTGCCGGGCGCGAGTGGCTTCGCCGGCGTCAGCTGGCCGTACTTGTCGGTTTCGCCGTACTGGAAGGAGTACGCCACCGCGGAGCCGCCCGCGGTCACCTTCCCCGACAGCTTCGCGGTCGAGGAACCGACCTGGGACGCTGGTCCCGTGAAGGCGAGTGGGGCGGCGCCGTTGTAGGTCACCGTCTCCGATGCCGATTTGGCGCCGCCAGCGTTGGTGGTCACCGTCGCGGTGATCCTGTTCGGTCCGGCCGCGAGCGGCACCGAGGCGGTGAACGTTCCGCCGGTCACCGTGGCGGTTGCCCCGTTGACGGTTACCGCCTTCACCCCCGATCCCGCGCTTGTGGTACCGGTGACGGTCACCGGGCTGACGCTCACCGCCGCCCCCGAGGCGGGCGAGGCGATCGAGATCGCGGGTGGGGCGTAGGCGTCCTCGGCGGCTGCGGCTTCGCCCTGCACCTCTCCGACGCTCGCGCCGGTGGCGGTCGTCCACTGGATCGAGAACGAGCCGCCGGCCGGCAGGCTCCGCTGGTAATCGATCAGCGCGCTGACCTCTGGCTGAGGGCCATTGGGCCCCGAAAAGGCAGACCACAGTGTGGTGTCGAAGACGATCGAGCTGTAGGGGCTCGCGAAGGTGAGCGCCGCCACCGGATTGGTGATGCTCGGCGCGGCGCCGGGTGTGTCGATCGCGTAGATCGTCCCCGGTGCCGATGGCGGTGCGCCGGCCGTGTCCCCGGTGGAATGCTGCATAAACGTGCTCTGACCAGGGAGTGCCCACCCCGCGGTGGTGTGGCCGAGGTCGGTCTGGTACTCGATGTTCAGGGTATGGGTGTGTCCGTCGGTGCTCGCATATGTGTCGGTCACGGTTTGGACGCGTCCGCTGCCGACAAAGTCAATGACCCGCTTGAGGGCCACGCCGCTCGAGACGAAGGAGGTGCAATCGCTCGAGCTCGGGCCGAACACGTTGTCCGGGCTGCACTCCACCAGGCCCTCGCTCTCCGTCGTCTGCGCCGCACCGGTGCTGGCGCTGAAGGCGTCGAGCGTGGCGGTCAGCGCCGGGAATCCCGGGTTCGTCGCTGCCGTCACGAACAGCTTGTCGGCTGAATTGGTGTTGTATGCGTTCTGCCCGTCGACCTGGATCTCAGAGCGGGTGAGATCGGGAGTGGTGGCACTCTGGAAGATGGCGTTGGAACCGTAGAGGCTGTCGGCGCAGTACACGAAGAAGGGACCACCGTTGATTGCGGCCGAGCCGTCGTACAAGCTCCCGCCAACCCCGCAGAGACCACTCGAGTTGGCGAACGAGAGGCCCAACAGCGTCGCGTCGGTGAAGCCGAAGGCGTAGAGGTCGCCGGCGTTCGGACCGCTGGTGATGGAATTCGTGACGAGGTCGCTGATCGCTACCCGCGGCCCCGTGAACCCCGTCGCGGGGCTCGGCGTGGTGCCGTGGGGCACCGCGATGAGCTCGCAGCTGTGGCCGCCAAACGCCGACAGGGGAACCGGCACGCTGAAGCTCCCATCGGCGGCCACGGGAATGCCGGAGCCGGATCCCGAGTAACTCACCGGGCTTCCGTAGTAGGCCAGGACTGAGCCGCCGTTGTAGCAGTCAATGTCGACTGTGTCGCCCGTAGAGCCGTTCGTCGTTCCCGACACCGTCATGGTCGCGGACGGATCCGTCACGCTGTTGGCCAGCAGTTGTGTCCCGTCCGCCGGCGCCGTCACGTGCGAGGTCATGACCGGAACCGCCGCCTTGGCCCCGCCCGCGCCGATCAGGCAGGCCGCGACGGTTGCTACCGCGACCGCCGTCCACCGCGGGCGCTGCCTTGACAGCCGACGGAACAGAGGCATGTCACCCACGCTCAACCTTCCACCTCGTCATCTCGACCTCGCCCACCGCGGCCAGGAGCTGGTCACCGACTGACCCCGAGAAACCCCCATTCGCAGCCTACCACGAGCTCGAGCCGGGTCGAACGGGGCCGCGGGCGCGGCGGGCCGCCGCGCCGATCCCTTACGATCATGGCGTGACCGCACCGGTCGTCGCCGTCATCCTCGCCGCGGGTCAGGGCACGCGGATGCGTTCGGAGACTCCCAAGCTGCTGCACCCGTTGTGTGGGCGGCCGATGATCGAGTGGCCGGTGGCGGCGGCGAGTGAGGCGGGGGCGGGGACGGTCGTCGTTGTCGATTCGCCGGAGCGGCCGCTGGCGCCCGCGCTCGACGGCCGGGTCGTCTCCGACGGCGCGACCGACGGCCGGGTCGTCATCGCCGTGCAGGAGCGGGCCCTGGGCACCGCCGATGCGGTGAGGGCTGCTGCTGCTCACATCGACTCGGCGAGCACGGTGATCGTGGTCAACGGCGACGTGCCGCTGATCACCGCCGAGACCCTCCGCGGCCTTGCCGAAGCGCACGAGCGCTCGGGGGCGGCGGGGACGATCGCCACCGCGGTGCTCGAGGATCCGCGGGGATACGGTCGCGTCGTCCGCGGCCCCGACGGAACGGTCGAGCGCGTGGTCGAGACCAAGGCGCCGGGGGACGCCACGGAAGGGGAGCTCCACATCCGGGAGGTCAACACGGGGATCTTCGCCTTCGACGGCGGGCTGCTGCTCGAGGCGCTTGCGCAGGTCCGCGACGACAACGCCCAGGGCGAGCTCTACCTCCCCGACGTGCTCCCGATCCTGCGCGATCTCGGACGTACGGTCGACGCCTACGAGGTCGCGGATGAGAACGTGACCCTGGGCGTCAACGATCGCGTCGGCCTCGCCGCCGTGCGGGCGATCGCGCAGCGGCGCATCAACGAGGCGCACATGCTCGCCGGAGTGACGATCGTCGACCCGGAACTGGCAATCATCGACGTAGAGGTCGAGATCGGCCAGGACACGGTGATCGCCCCGTTTACGAGCTTGCTGGGGGAGACGACGATCGGCGCCCGGTGCGCGGTCGGCCCCGCCTCGACGGTGATCGACTCCCGCCTCGCCGACGAGGTGAGCGTCGTTCACTCCTACCTGACCGGCGCCGACGTCGGTGAGGGTGCGAGTGTCGGGCCGTTCGCCTACCTCCGGCCCGGCGCGGTCCTGCACGCGCAATCCAAGGTTGGCACCTTCGTCGAGGTCAAGAACTCGGAGATCGGCGCCGGCACCAAGGTTCCCCACCTCTCCTATATCGGCGATACCGACATCGGCGAGCGCTCGAACATCGGCGCGGGCACGATCACCGCCAACTACGACGGGTACCACAAGAACCGCACGACGATCGGCTCGCGAGTCCGCGTCAGCGTCGACACCGCGCTCGTGGCGCCCGTGACCGTGGGCGACGACGCCTACACGGCCGCGGGTTCGGTGATCACCGAGGACGTTCCGCCGGGAGCGCTCGGCGTCGCTCGCCAGCGCCAGCGGAACGTCGAGGGCTACGCGCAGCGCCGGGCCGACCGCGCCGCGGCCGAGGGCGCCGCGCCCGAGCAGGCAGGGGC
>JALYZL010000600.1 GCA_030948875.1 Actinomycetota bacterium | reverse complement strand
GGGTAGGACGGTCCGAGCTCCTTTGACCGGCCAGCGTGTGCTATCCATGCTTTCGAAGTCAAGTCGGATGTAGTGGTGTAACGGGGTGAGCTCGTCGGGTGTGGGTGGGGCGCCTCAGGCCTGGGTGAGGCTGCTCACCTCCCCTTCGAAAGCCTGGCTGGCGCCAGGGACCGCGTTGGGGCGAACGCCGAGCCCGAAGGGGCGAGGCGGAGCGGTAGCGGTTTTAGGCGGCAAGGCGTTCGACCATCTCGGGGTTGACGGCCGGATCGGCCGGTTCGGTGAGGACGAGCGCCATTGACTCGGCTGACAGGTAGCGGCGTTGGACCAGCCACTCGTCGTTCTGCTCTAAGGCAGTGCGCCGGCGAGGCGGATGACGGCTTGGTCGTTGGGGAAGATCCCGACGACGTCAGAGCGCCGGCCGATCTCTTTGTTGACGCGCTCCAGCGGATTGGTGCTTCGGATCTTGGTCCAGTGCTCTCGCGGGAACGCGTAGAAGCCGATCAGGTCCTCCTCAGCCTGCTCGAGCAGCTCGCAGACCTTCGGTGCGACGCCCGCGAGCCGGTCGAGCACGCTGCTGACACGCTCCTTCGCCGCCAGGCCGTTCTCGGCCTGAAAGATTTCTCTAAGCGCGGCGGCAATCAGGCCGCGCTGATCGCGGCGGCAGTGCATGACCATGTCGCGAGTGAAGTGCACTGTGCAGCGCTGCCACGGGCAGCCGAGCACCCGGGCGACCGCGCGCTTGAGGCCTTCGTGCTGATCGGTGACCGCGAGACGCACCCCGGCCAGCCCGCGCTTCTTGAGCCCGCGCAGGAACTCGACCCAGAAGCTGCCTGACTCGACCTCGCCGACGTCGAGGCCGATCACCTCCCGGATCCCCGTCTCGTGCACCGCGTAGGCGACCACCAGTGCCTTGCTGACCACGCGTCCGTGGTCACGGACCTTGACGTACTTGGCGTCGAGCCACAAATACGGGTAGGCGCCCTCAAGCGGACGTTCGCGAAACGCCGCGACGCGCTCATCCAGTCCCCGGCACAGAGCCGAGACGCGGTCCTTGGTCATCCCGCCGATCCCGAGCTGCTCGACCAGCCGGTCAACCTTGCGAGTCGAGACCCCGTTGACGTAGGCCTCCATCACAACCGCCACGATCGCCTGCTCCGCCGGCCGACGCGCCTCCAAAAACGACGGAAAGTACGCCAGGCCAGAACGCTTCTTCGGGACCAGCAGCTCGATCTCCCCAACCCTCGTCTCCCACCCCCGCGGCCGGTAGCCGTTGCGATGCGTGGACCGCTGCTCGGGCGCGATCTCGCCGCGCTCCGCGCCGATCTCGCTGCTGATCTCGCCCTCCATCAATTCCCGCGCGACCAGCACGACCGCCTCGCGCACAAAGTCCTCAAGCCGACCGTCGCGCACCTGCGCCACGACATCAGCAACCGTCGTCATGCTCTGACCTTCGACCATCGTGGTGTTCTCCTTCGTCCGACTCGTGGTAGAGCCGACGAGCTTGGACGCCACGGTGGTCGGAACCACTACGCGGCGCTCGTTACACCACTTCTACCGACACGACCCTGACAGGCCGGCCAGCGTTGTCATGCGCCGCGTGGGCGGACACCCTACCCGCGCCTGGAGCGCCACAACCTTGGAGCGGTCGACAGCGGCGCGGCGCAGGCGACAGGTGAGGTTGGGGTCAGGAAGCTCCAGATGTCGACCCGCGAACTGACCGCGCGAGGGCTCACTCGCCGTTCTCATGCGCTGCCCCAGCCCCCAGGACGCCCGCAAGGTGGGTGAGACGCGCCTGGCCGCGCTTTCTCCAGGCTCATCACTCCCCCCGCGGCAAGACTCCCGGCCAGATACGGGAGCAGGATGTGATCGAACTCCCGATGGTCACGCTGATGAGACCGAGACCGGGCGACGGCGCTCGACCGTGCTCAGACTGACCCGCACGCCTGGGGGTGATGGTCGAGGAGATCGCCGGGGGTCTCGCCGCACCCCTGTTTGGGTAGGTTTCGCGTGTGGCCGATCCCGCCAAACCGGACCGCTATCGCGACGTCAGGGTCCTCGGAACCGGCGGGATGGGGACCGTGTCGCTCGCCGAGGACACCACCCTGGGCCGGCAGGTGGCGCTCAAGCGGGTTACCGCCGCTGCTGGGGAGAGGGGGCTACTGCGCCTTCGGCGAGAAGCTCTGGTCGGAGCGTCGATCAGCCATAAGAACCTGGTCTCCATCTACGACGTCGACGAGTCCGAGGACGGAGAGCTGGTCATCGTCATGGAATACGTGGAGGGCGAGACCCTGCGCGACGCGATCGCCCGGCAGGACGGCGGCCTGGGCACCGAGGAGACGTTGCGGATCCTGTCGAGAGCGGCCGCAGGGCTGGATGCGATCCACGAGCA
>JALYZL010000599.1 GCA_030948875.1 Actinomycetota bacterium | reverse complement strand
GTCATTGCCTCGGCCAGCGTCGCCCCTGAGAGTCGACAGGCCCGCTTCGGAAGCGGCCACCCGTCGATCGTGCCCTATTCGGCCTTCGAAGGCAGCGACGGCTGGGTCGTCTTGGGCGCGGTCAACGAGGACATGTGGTCGCGCTTGTGCGGCGCGCTGGAGCTCGAGCACATGGTCCAGGACGTGCGTTGCGCCGGCAACGAGGCGCGGGTGCACAACCGCGCCTTCGTCGAGTCATTGATCGCGGACGCGGTGCGCAATCAGACCGTGGCGGAGGTCACCCGCCGTCTCGGACAGCATGGCGTTCTGGTGGCACCGGTGAAAACCGCGTCAGAGGCGATCCGCGATCCGCAGGTCGAGGTGCTCGGACTGCTCGACACTATCGACGGCGTCCACTTCTCGCGCACCCCTCTGGCTCAGTTCAACCCCGCTGGGCTCGGACGGGCGCCCGCACTCGGGGAGCACTCGAGCGAGGTCTTGACGGCGTTTGGCTGCTCTGCCGAGCGGCTCGCCGACCTGATCGGATCGGGAGTCGTGCAGGGCGCCGAGCGCGTGCGCGCCGAGCGGGAAGGCCAACCGACCGATGTCGCCCGCCATGCTAACACCTGACTTTCTTTCAAGGCGCGTCCTGGACGCCACACCCAACCGCAGCGGATGACGCCCGAGATATTGATAGACCACCCCGAGGGCGGGATCGCGATCCTTCGCCTCAATGCGACCGGACGGAAGAACGCCCTCACCGGGTCGATGGCGTTGGCGTTGATTGAAGCCTGCAAGCAGCTCGATGCGGACCCCAACGTTGGCGCCGTGGTGATCACCGGCGGGGCCGACGCCTTCTGCGCAGGCGCACATCGCGACCTGCTCACCGCTGCGGGCACGCGCGAGGACAGCAATGCCACCAGCGATCTTGAATCGATCTATCAAGCGTTCTCGACCGTGCGTGCGCTCGAGGTGCCGACGATCGCCTCGATCTGCGGGCCCGCGGTTGGCGCCGGTCTCAACTTGGCGCTCGCCTGCGACGTACGGATCGTCGGGCGCAACGCTTACCTGCGCTCGATGTTCGTGGCGAATGACATCCACCCCGCGGGCGGCCATCTGCGGATGCTGCTCGAGATCGGCGGCCCGTCGCTCGCGGTTCGCCTCGCCGTCTTCGATCAGCCTCTCGATGCCGAGGCGGCGGTCGCGTCCGGGTTGGCGATCGGGCCGGTCGCACCTGAGGACGCCGAGCGGCAAGCCGCGCGGCTAGCTCGGCATGCTGGCGCAAAGCCACGGCTCGCCCGATGGATCCGACGGTCGCTCGCGCGCAGTACGGACCTTGCGGTCGACGACGCGGCCACGCTCGAGGCCGAGGCCCAGCTGTTGAGCCTCCGCAAATTCCATGAAGAGCCCTGATGGGGTCTCGAATCCGACCGGTGCCCTTGGCGTCGGTCGCCTGCAACTGTCAGCGAAGGCGGGCTGGTTGCGAACCTTCACGCGTCCGCCGCACGCCGTCGTGCGGACCTGGCATGCCATTCGCGTGATCGACGCCCCGCTCGGCGGCACGCTGTACCTCGTCGGTCGGGACACCCGGGCGCGGAGCGGCACCTCTGCAGCAGTCGTGATCGATTCAACAGCTGTCGACGCGGAACTGTCCGGTGCCGAGATAGCGCACGCCGGCACGCACCCGATCGGGCTTGCCAGTGGCAGCCACGTACGCTGGAGTCGGGGGTCAGAGAGCGCTGGCGCAGTAACCATTGGCATTTTTTGCTCGTCAGCGAGTTTGCGAAAGCCGCACGCAGAGGGTTAAGACAGAGGACGCGCGTGCTTCGCGCGCCGAGCCCTCTTCCACAGCGATGAGCCTTCAGGATCTGGAGCTGCTGGCGGACGGCCTCGAACATCCCGAATCTGTGGCATGGGACGCCGAGCGCGAACTGCTCTACTGCGGCGGCGAGCGGGACAGCTGTACGCGGTTGGGCTCGATGGAACGGTCACCCAGGTGGCTGACACCGGCGGCAGTCTGCTCGGCGTCGCGCTCGACGGGGCAGGCGTTATCTACGCGTGCGACGCCGGCCTCAAGGCCGTGGTCGCAATCAACCCTGCCAGCTCTGACGTGACCGAGCTCTCGCGTGGCGTCAGTGAACGGGCGATGGTCGAGCCGAACGGGATTGCGTTCGATGCGTCCGGGAACCTGTACGTCACCGACTCCGGGCACTGGGGCGGCGCAGACGGCATCGTCTTCCGGGTGTCGCCTCAGGGCGAGACGAGCGTCTGGACCCGCGAGGCCGCTCGGTTCCCGAACGGCTGCCTCGTGGTTGGCGGGAAGCTGCTCGTGATTGAATCCGAGCTGCCGGGGCTGTCTGAGATCGACCTTCGAGCGGACGGCACCGCCGGTCCTGTGAGGGAGCTTTTCCGATTTCGCGGCTGTGTTCCCGATCAGTTCGCGCTCGACACCGCCGGCAATTTGATGCTTGGTTGCTACCGCCCCGATCGCCTGCTCTGGGTTGCGCCGGATGGCTCGACCCGTACCCTTGCCGAGGACCCAAGCGGGATGACGCTGATGGCCCCGACCGGGTGTACGTTCGCGGGCCCGAGACTCGAAACCCTCGTGTGCACGAACTTCGGCGGCCACGAACTCCTCCGCCTACCTGCTGATGTGCCGGGCGCATCGCTACTCAAGCCACGTCGTGATCAGCTGCCGGGACGCTGAGCACCCCCGCTCGCCGGGTCACAGCACGACCCACGGGACGCACGGCCTCCCAGGATAAGTCGCCATCGGTGTCGACAAAAAAGTTCTCGCGGCCGTGCGCTTGACACGCTTGAGCGCCTCCTATA
>JALYZL010000205.1 GCA_030948875.1 Actinomycetota bacterium | reverse complement strand
GAGATCACCAGGCCGCCCGCACCACCGCTCGGCGGTATGAGGCTCGCTCGTTAACATCTAGCATCTAGCTACGCTCGGCGCATTTGGCGCCAGCCAAATGCGCCAATGCAATCGGCGCCAGCCGATTGCACCGCCAGGCAAATGCGCAATGGAATTCGCCTCTGGCGAATTTCACACGCCCCCGGCAGGAATCGAACCTGCATCCCGCGCTTAGGAGGCGCGTGCTCTGTCCATTGAGCTACGAGGGCCCTCGGGCGGGAGGGTAGCCCGCATCGCGGCCGCGCGGAGCCGTGCGTCGAAGCTCCGCGAGGGCGATTTCATTCACGCCTGTTTCCGGTACGTTAGCGATGGGGTATACGTTTGACATCGAAGATCGCCGGTGTGAACATCTCGCGCCGCTAGGTACGTCGCGGCCCTATGGAGGTAACCACGTATGTTCGGTGCTGAGCGTGCTGAGAGCGCGCGAGCTGGGGCAGGAGCAGCCCAGATTGCGCGGTGGCTGACGACCTGCGGGCTGATCGCGGGCACGACGCTGGCGCTCGCCGCATGCGGAAGTAGCGCCAGCAACAGCGGCAACGCCAACAAGGCCGCGGCGGGCTTGGGCACCGTCCTCTACGGCTCGCTCCCGCCCGTCGGCACCCCGAAACCAGGCGGCACGATCGCGCAGGGGCAGCTCACCGGCCAGACACCGGTCTACATCTTCCCGCTGGTGCCGGGCGCGCAGAGCACGACCGGCACGATCGAGCTCGTGACCTCGCTGTTCATGCCGCTGTACGGCGGCCCGACGGGAGCGAGGCCGCAGGTCAGCTACGGCTTGAGCGCGGCCAGTGGCCCGCCGCAGCCGAGCAACGGCGACAAGACGTACACGATTCCGCTGAAGACCAACCTGCACTGGTCAAACGGCCAGCCGGTCGTCGCCAACGACGTGATCTTCGACATCGACCTGCTCAAGGCGGCGGTCAAGGAGAGCGTCGCAAACTGGGGCCAGTATGTCCCCGGTCAGTTCCCCGCGAGCGTGGTCAGCGCGACCGCGCCGAACACGCACACGGTCGTCCTGCGCCTGAACAAGGCCTACAACCCGGGCTACTTCCTCAACAACCAGCTGCAGGACACCGACTACGGCGCCTACCCGATGCCCAGTACCGCCTGGAACATCGCCTCGGCGGGAGGGCCGCACCTGGACTACACCAACCCCGCCAACGCGAAGAAGATCTACGACTACCTCAACAAGCAGGGCGGCTCGGTCGCGTCGTTCGGCGCCAGCCCGCTGTGGAAGATCGGCGACGGACCGTTCAAGCTGACGAGCTTCAGCGCCACCAACAGCTCCTTCGTGCTCGCGGCCAACCCGAGCTACGGCGGCTCGCCGAAGCCGCAGGCCTCGCAGGTCGACGTGAACACGTACACCAGCTTCACCGCTGAGCTCAACGCGCTCAAGAGCGGCAGCCTCGGCGTGATGGTCGGGCTCGACCCCTCGCAGCTCGCCCAGGCGCCGGCGCTGAAGGCGCAGGGCATCGACGTCTTCGGCGGCCCCTCATGGGGATGGTTCGCCGGTCAGATCAACTTCAAGGACACGACGGGCCACTTCGACAAGATCATCGCGCAGCCGTACGTGCGCCAGGCGATCGACGAGATGATCAACCAGCCGGCGATCATCGCCGGGGTGTACAAGGGCGCGGCGGTTCCGGCGTACGGTCCGACGCCGTCAGCCCCTACCTCCCCGTACGCACCGGCGAGCGCGACGGCGCCGACGTACCCGTATAACCCGGCCGCGGCGGTGGCGCTGCTCAGGTCGCGCGGGTGGAAGGTCGTGCCCAACGGGCAGACGACGTGCGCCAAGGCAGGGACCGCTGCGGGGGACTGCGGCGCCGGCATCCCGGCCGGGACACCGCTGAGCTTCACCTGGGCCAACGAGCCGCAGCAGGTCTCGAGCGTCTACGCGCTCGAGTCCGAAGCGCTCGCCTCCGAGGCCAAGCAGGCAGCCGGGATCAACATCACGCTGCTGACCAAGCCGTTCAACTTCCTCGTCGCCAACTACAACGACGCAAACCCCGGCGCCGTGAAGTACACCAACGACTGGGGGGTCAACAACTACGGCGGCCTGTTCATGGACTACTACCCGACCCAGGAAGGGACCTGGAACACCGGCGCCCAATTCAACACCGGCGCCTTCAGCGACCCGACGGCGGACAAGCTGATGACCGCCTCGGTGTTCGGCACCAACCCGGCCGACGTCAAGACCGAAGCGCAGTACTTCGCGAAGATCCTCCCAGTGTTCTTCTTCCCCGACAAGGATTACCTGCTGGCGGTCAACTCGACCAAGGTGGGTGGGCCGTCGGACGGCTGGACGGCGATGACCCAGCAGGAGTTCTTCCCCCAGTACTGGTACCCGGTCAAGGGCTAGACGGGACGTCGAGGAGGCTCTGAGGGGATGTCGCGCCTCGTCGAGAGGCGTATCGTGCCGCGCACGGACGCGCGCGATGACAGCGGCGGAAGGGTCGGTGGATGACTGGATACATCGCCCGCCGGCTCGTTGTCGCGGTGATCGTGACGATCGGGGTCGCGGTGATTGCGTTCCTGATGCTGCACTTCCTGTCCCCGAGCCCGGTGTACACCGTGCTCGGGGCCAAGACGTCGGCCGCAGCGGCCGCGGCGTGGAACAAGTCCCACGGCTACGATCGGCCTGAGCTCGCGCAGCTCATCACCTATCTGGGCCAGCTCGTCCAATTGCACTTCGGGTACTCGTACAAGCTCGGCCAGAGCGTCAGCGCGCTGTTCAACGAGAATGCGGGCCGGAGCGCGTACCTGGTCGGGGCCGCGCTGGTGCTGTCGCTGGTGATCGCGATCCCGCTCGGGATCGCGCAGGCGGTAAAGCGCAACAGCGTGAGCGACTACACGGCCACCGCGATCAACTTCACGCTCTACTCGATGCCGTCGTTCTTCCTCGGGCTGATCCTCATCCAGTTCTTCGCGCTCGATCTCCACATCTTCCCGCCGACGGTCAGCGACCAGATCACCACCACTTGGCAGGCGTTCACGCACCCGCTCCAGCTGTTCCTGCCGATCGTCACGCTGGCGGCGATCAACGTCGCCTCGTTCAGCCGCTACATGCGCTCCTCGGCGCTCGACAACCTTGCTCAGGACTACATTCGCCTCGCTCGGGCGAAGGGGCTCTCAGAGCGCGCGGTGCTGTCCCGTCACCTGCTGCGCAACGCGTGCCTGCCGATGATCACCCTGATCGGCCTCTCGATTCCCACTCTGCTGGCGGGCAACCTGCTGATCGAGGTGCTGTTCAACTACCCGGGTCTCGGTCTGTTGTTCTACAACGCGCTCGGGACCGAGGACTACAACATCCTGCTCGCCTACACGGTCCTCGGTGGGATCCTGACCGTGCTCGGCAACCTGACCGCCGACCTCGCCATCACCGTCGCCGACCCGCGGGTCCGCCTGTGACCGACGTGCCGGCACTCGGGCCGAGCATGGGAGGAGTCGCCCATATCCCTGCTCCGACAACGCCTCCGGAGGGAGGCGAGGTCCAGATCATTGCCAGCGGGTGGCGACTGGCGCTGCGCGAGTTCCTGGCCAACCGTCTCGCCGTGGTCGGTTTGCTGGTGATCGCGTTCTTTGTGCTGTTCTGCTTCGTCGGCCCGCTCGTCTACCACACCAACCAGTCGCTGACCAACCCGCTGATCACCGATCTGCCCCCCGGCGCGGGCCATCCGCTCGGCACCGACGACAACGGCTTCGACGAGCTCGGCCGGATCATGCTCGGCGGCCAGACGGCGCTCGAGATCGGGTTCTTCGCGTCGTTTATCGCCACCGTCATCGGCACCCTGTGGGGCGCGATCTCGGGACTCGCGGGCGGCATCTTCGACGGGATCTTGATGCGCATCGTCGACATCCTGCTGTCGATTCCCTACCTGCTCATCGTGCTCGTGCTCGCCACCAAGTACAGCGCCACGGTCTTCGACGAGAGCATGATCATCGGTCTGTTCGCTTGGCTGGTGCCGGCCCGGCTGGTGCGGGGCGAGGTCCTCACGCTGCGAGAACGAGACTTCGTAAACGCGGCCCGGGTGATGGGGAGCACCCGCACCCGGCTCGTGCTCCGGCACCTGATCCCGAACGCGCTGTCGGTGGTGATCGTCAACGTCACCTTCCAGATCGCTGACGCGATCCTGATTCTCGCCTACCTGGGCTTCCTTGGCTTCGGCCTGCAGTATCCGGCGGCGTCGTGGGGGGACATGCTCGGCAACGCCCAGCAATACGTCTCCTCCGGCTACTGGTGGCTGGTCTACCCAGTGGGTGGATGCCTCGTCGCCGTGGTCCTGGCCTGTAACCTCGTCGGGGACGCCCTGCGTGACGCTCTCGACGTGCGACTGCGCCGCCGCTAGGAGGAACCGCGGTTGCCAGCTCTCGAAGTCACCGATCTCAGCACGCACATCCAGCTCTCGCGCTCCGTCGTCCACGCGGTGGGCAACGTCGACCTCGCGATCGACGCGGGACAGGCGCTCGGGCTGGTGGGTGAGTCGGGCAGCGGCAAGTCGATGCTCGGTCTATCGATTCTCGGGCTGCTGCCGCCGGGAGGAGAGATTGTGGGGGGATCGATCAAGGCTCTGGGACGCGAGCTGGTCGGTCTCTCCGAGCCCGAGCTGCGACGGATCCGCGGCGACGACGTGGCGATGATCTTCCAGGACAGCCAGTCGTCGCTGAACCCGACCAAGACGATCGGGGAGCAGGTCGCCGAGCCGGTCCGCCTGCACCGCGGCGCCAGTCGCAAGGAGGCGCACGACCGCGCGCTCGAGGTACTCGACCTGGTCGGCCTTCCCCAGCCCAGGGAGCGCCTCGGGGACTACCCCCACCAGCTCTCGGGTGGCCTGCGCCAACGCGTGATGATCGCCATCGCCCTGGCGTGCGAACCGAAGGTGCTGATCGCCGACGAGCCGACCACCGCCCTCGACGTCACTATCCAAGCCCAGATCCTCTCGCTCCTCGACAGCCTGCGCGAGCGGCTCGGAATGGCCATGCTGCTGATCACGCACGACATGGGCGTGGTGGCCGGCCGCACGAGCGCGATCAACGTCATGTACGCGGGCCGGATCGTCGAGACGGCGCCCACGGCGACCCTGTTCAGGGCGATGCGCCATCCCTACACGCAGGCGCTCCTGGGCTCGATCCCTCGGCTGGCGCAGGACAACACCAAGGCGCTGGTGAGCATTCCCGGGATCCCGCCGGATCTGACCAACCCGCCGCCCGGCTGCCGCTTCGCGCCGCGCTGCCCGCGGGCGAGCGCCGAGTGCCTCGAGAACGAGCCGCCGCTCACCGGCAAGGGCAACCACCAGTTCTCCTGCTGGCATCCGGTCGACGGCCCGATCACCCGCCGGCCCGAGATCGTCTCGCGCGCGCCGGTCGCCGCCGCGGCACGCGCCAAGAGCAACGGCGGCCTGCTCGAGGTCGACAATGTCGTGCGCGAGTATCCGGTTACGGTCGGCGCGGTGCTCCAGCGCAAGATTGCCTCGGTCAAGGCCGTCTCGGGGGTTAGCGTGTATCTCGACGTGGGCGAGACGCTCGGGCTCGTGGGCGAGTCCGGCTGCGGCAAGACCACGCTCGGCAAGATGATCGTCGGGGTAGAGAAGCCCGACTCAGGAACGATCGCGCTCGAGGGCAAGGAGGTGTTCCGTCTCCATGGCCGGACGCTGCGGCGAGCGCGGCGCGACCTTCAGATGATGTTCCAGGATCCCTACGCCTCGCTCGATCCGCGCATGCGCGTGGGGGCGATCCTGCGTGAGCCGTTGGTGATCCAGAAGGTCGAGAGCCGCCGGGACCAGGACAGGCGCGTCTCCCGGCTCCTGGACGAGGTCGGACTCCCCGCAGGCGCGCTCGAGCGCTATCCGCACGAGTTCTCCGGCGGTCAGCGTCAGCGGATCGCGCTGGCGCGCGCCCTCATGCTCGAGCCCAAGGTGATGGTCGCCGACGAGCCGGTGAGCGCGCTCGACGTCTCGATCCGCTCTCAGGTGCTCAACCTGATGAAGCGCCTGCAGGCCGAGCACGGCATGGCCTCGGTGGTCATCTCCCATGACCTGGCCGTGGTCAAGTACCTCGCCGACCGAATCGGTGTCATGTACTTGGGCAGGCTGGTGGAGACAGGCTCAGGCGAAGACATCTACAAGCGTCCCGCCCACCCTTACACGGACGCCCTGATAAAGACGATTCCGCTTCCCGACCCCGAGGCCGAGCGCAGCAAGGAGGACACGGGCATCAAGGGCGAGCTCCCCAGCCCGGTCAACCCCCCGTCGGGGTGCCGCTTCAGGACCCGGTGCCCCCGGGCCCAGCAGAAGTGCGCGGACGAGGTGCCCGAGCTTCGGCGCTTTGGCCCCGGACACCGTGCGGCCTGTCACTTCCCGCTCCAGCCGCCGAGGGGGCAAGACGAGCCCGAAGTCGCGGTAGCCGACCACTCGGCCTGACCGCCCAGCGTCGGGACGCGAACGCGCTACGCGTCGCGTGCTGTGTGTACGGAAGCTAGTCTTGCGCGGTGAATTTCGCCCCTTCCCAGATCCTGCTCGAAGACGAGGGCTCCGAAGGCGCCCTCGAGGTGCCGCCTCCAGCTACCCATGCGGTCTCTCCTAACCGCCTCCTGTGGCAGAGAGTCCGCTCCGATCGCGCGGCCAGAGTATCGGCCGGCGTCATCGTCGCGCTCCTCCTGATCGCGATCCTCGCTCCGCTCATCGTCGACGTCTTCGGGGTCACCGGACCCAACGTCCGCAACCCGAGCACGCTCAATTCCTTCGGTCTGCCCACCGGGCCGAGCTTCGGGCACCCCTTCGGGGTCGACGATCGCGGGCGGGACGTCTTCGCGCGCGTGATCTACGGGACTCGCATCCCGCTCGAGGTCGGCATCCTCGGCACCGCGCTGGCGACCGCGGTCGGGACCGCGGTCGGGCTCGCCGCCGGCTTCTACGGCGGCTGGATCGAGACCGCGCTGATGGGCATCGTCGACGCGCTGCTGGCCTTCCCGGCGGTCTTGCTCGGGCTCGGGCTCGGCGGCACCATCGGGCCGGGCCTCGGCACGGTCATCTTCATCGTCGCGCTGACGAGCTTTCCCTACATCGCGCGGGTCGTGCGGCGCCGGGTGCGGGCGCTACGGGAGCAGGATTTCGTGCTCGCCGCCCGCTCGCTGGGAGCCTCCGATCGCCGGATCGTCTCGCGAGAGATCCTGCCCAGCCTGCTCGCCCCGCTGATCGTGTACTCGGTCGTCCTCATCCCTGCCAACATCCTGCTCGAGGCGGCGTTGTCGTTTCTCGGCGTCGCCGTCCACGCTCCCACCGCCGACTGGGGGCAGATGATCTCCCGCGCCGGCAATGACATCGTGTCGGGGAACTCAGCCTGGTGGTATCTGCTCTTTCCCGGCCTCGCGCTCGTGCTTACCCTGCTCGCGCTCAACCTGGGGGGAAGGGTGCTCCTCGAAGCACTAGGCCAGGGCAAGGGGAGGCGCAGCACATGAGCGCGTACATCGCCCGCCGAGCCGGGCGGGCGATCGCGCTCCTGATTGCCGTGACCGTCCTCTCCTTCGTCCTCTTCAGCGTGCTCCCGGACACAAGTCCCTCGTCCGGTGCGAGCCCGGTTCCGTCGAACTTCTTCGACTACTTGAACGCGATCTTCCTGCACTTCGACTTCGGCTACAGCGATCGCAGTCACCAGTCGGTCCTCAGCCTGATCGTGGGCCGGCTCCCCGCGACGCTGTCGCTGATCGCCGGTGCGGGCCTCCTGTCGGTGGCGGTGGCGATACCGGTCGGCGTAATCGCGGCTGCCGGGCGCGGCACGAGGTTCGACCGGATCGCCACGCGCACGGCACTCATCGTCGTCTCGACGCCCGTGTTCTGGCTCGCGCTGATCCTCCTCTACCTCCTCGCCTCGGACATCGGCAAGATCCCGATCCTCCCCGGGGCCAACTCCTACGTGGGGCTCACCGCCAATCCGGGCAAGTGGTTCACCTCGCTGATCCT
>JALYZL010000580.1 GCA_030948875.1 Actinomycetota bacterium | reverse complement strand
GCCACAGCGCGGGCAGCCGACGGAGGTGCAGACTGGTGCCTCGAACACGTAGCCGCAGCCGCAGGTGTAGAGGGCGCGATCCTGCGACGGCCCGCCGTGACGCTGGCGAACCGAGTCGAGGGCGCCGCTCGCGTGCGAATTATCCGCTCCTCCGGCGCGTCGAGCCCGGTGGGAAAGGATCCCGCCTATATTGAGTCGAGCTTGCACTGTCATTTACGAGTAACGTCGTTGCTGGTCAATCGGTTCGCGTCTGGGCGGGGAAAACCCGGTTCGCTAACCGGACGCTAATCGGCGCGGGACGTTATCGCCCCGCGTCGACGCGCCAGGGCTAACCGACCGTTCAGTTTCGCCTTCCGGCGCTTGCGCGCCCAAGAGGCAACGGGCGCAAGGGCAAGCGCTTCGGAAGCCAGTACGAGCCGGCGCTGCGCCGCTACCCACCTATCACGATGGGCCCTCGCCGGGGCAGGCCGGGGACAAGAAAGCCGCTGAGACCGTGCCGGCGAGGTCGGCGGGGTCGATGAGCGAGAGAGGACGCGGCAGCGAAGGTGGAGCTCGGCGGGGCCAGCGAAGCGATCGAACGCGAGCTAGCGTCATCACGTCATCGAAGACGACGATTCCACCCACGCCCGCATGGGCGGGAGCAACGCCTCGTAGTCCGCTTCGACTGCCGGGCGACTGATGATCGCAATCAACGTGGCGCAGGTCGATCCCCGGCTCGAAACGCTCGGCGGCGCTGAGGGACGGCTCTCGCAGCCACGCGAACACCCTCGCCATAGCCGAGGTCGCGCATCTGCTCCAGCATTCGTGAGCAGACAGCGTCATAGTCGAGCTCGGGGATTTATTGGGGCGATCGGGTCGGCCAGCGCGTGGCCCTGGCCGGGGACCCTCCTCGAGTCCGCCACATCCAGCCCCGAGATCCAGGATCGCCTCGACGGGCGTCTAGGTTCGATGCTCGAGCGGGCGCGGCGGATAGCCGGAAGCCTCGAAATCGTCGCGTAGGTTCTGCGTTTCTCGGAGGTTCTGGAGCTTCTCGATCGACCGGTTTTCGATTTGGTGGATGCGCTCGCGGTTGACGTTGAACTTGCGCGCGACCTGGTCGAGTGTGCGCGGGTGCTCTCCGTCGAGGCCGTAGCGCAGCTCGAGTACGCGCCGCTCGCGGTAGCTCAGGTTCCGAAGCGCGTGTCGAAGGGCTTCGTTGGTGAGGATCTTCACGGCGCGCTCGTACGGTGACTCGGCTTGGTCGTCGGCGATGAACTGCCCGAGTTCGAACTGCTCCTCGTCACCGACCGGCTGCTCGAGCGAGATCGGCGCTTCCGCGGAGCGCTTGATCGAGTCGACCTCGTCGGGATCGATGCCGGTCACCTCGGCGATCTCCTCGAGTGTCGGCTCGCGGCCGAGCGCGGTGACCAGGCTGCGCTCGGCGTGCCGGATCGTGTTGAGTTTCACGACCATGTGGACGGGAATCCGGATCGTCCGCGCCTTGTCAGCTATCGCACGGGCGATCGCCTGGCGGATCCACCAGGTCGCGTAGGTCGAGAACTTGAACCCCTTGCGGTAATCGAACTTCTCCGCCGCGCGGACAAGACCGATCGTGCCCTCCTGAATCAGGTCCAGGAACGGCAGCCCCTGGTTGCGATAGTTCTTCGCGATCGAGACAACGAGCCGCAGGTTCGACTCGACCATCTTCTGCTTGGCGTCGAAGGAGCCGCGCTCGATCCGCTTAGCGAGATCGACCTCCTCCTGAGTGGTCAGCAGCCGCGCCTTGCCGATGTCGTTCAGGAACAGCTGCACCGCGTCGGTAGTCCCCTCCGGCTTGAGATCCAGCCGAACCTTGGGGCGAGCGGGCTTCTCAGGCGCGCGCTCGATGTTCAGGCTCGCCATGGTCGCTGGGTCGATTTCCTCGACCAGCTCAATTTCGCCGCGCTCGACGAGGCCGTGCAGCTCCTCAACGTCGGTTTCGTCGAGGGCGAGCTCGGCCGTCGCGGTCGCGATCTCCTCGTATGTGAGCACGCCAACCTGCCGGCCGCGCGTGATCAGACCCTTGACCTCTTCAAGCTCCCGAAGTTCCTCTACTGACATAGATAGGGCCGTTCGCGTTTAGCCCCGGTGGCTAAACGGGCTCATGTCGCGCCGTGGCTTGCCGACCGAGAGCATCGCACGTACCTTCGAGGGGGCGGCACGCTCGGACGCGGTCGCCGTGTTCGTGGCTCGGGGTGGATCCATTTCGTGGCGCGCCAGCCGAACAGTCGCGAGCAACCGCAGCTGATGCCCGTCGTGAGGCCGGTGATCGTCACTTGACGATGACCGTCCCGGTCATGAACGGATGCAACGAGCAGTGGTAGCCGTAGGTGCCGGCCGTCGTGAACGTGAACGTCTTGGTCTGTCCGGGCTGGATGGGGCCGGTGTCGAAGGTGGTGCCGTTGTTCGCAGTGGCCGTGTGCTCGGTCGAGTCGTGTTGATCCACGCGACCATGGTGCCGGGAGCGATCCTTACCGTCGAGGGGTGGAACAAGAACAGCCAGAGGCCGACAGCGACGAACTTGCCCTTTCCGCTCACGGTTCTGCCGGGCCGCGGCGCGGTGATCGACGTCGTTTCTCCCGTGCTTTTGGGCTGAGCAGTTGCCGGGGGGCGTTCCCCGGCGATGGCCATCAGCACCGTGGATTTCGCCATCATCGCCGGCGTCTGGCCCTCGACGATCAAACGGATACTCGCGTCGGGTGTGAAGCCTGGATCCTGCAGCACGTCAACGGCGCTGGCGAAACGCTCGAGCAGCGCCGACGCTTGAAGCGATCACCTGCAGCGCGAGCGCCGGATGCTCGCGCACGTGTTCGAGCACGGTCGTGATCCAAGCGAGGTTCGCGCGGCTCGCGACCACCACGCACACCTTGCGCCACCATGGACCCTTGCCGCTCATGTTCTTCCTCTCCCCGAACCGCCAGGCGGGGATCGTCAGCGTTGATGATGGATAGGCTCCTAATCATCAAACATAGATCTACAACTAATAATTAGCGCAGACTCCTTGATATCTCTCGCTTAGTCTATTGATCTAGTCTAGCTTCCGAGGGTGGTTCGGCGGTGCGCCACGATGTCCGCGAGGAGGGCCAGCGCGCCTGCCTCCCAGCGCAGCCCAGTCGGGCTCGGTGGGGCTTCCTGGGGCGAGGAGGAAGCCGCGGTGCCCGTCCCTCAGCCAGTCGCTCTGCGAGGATCGTGTAGCCGCGTAGCGTAGTCGGGTCTGCCACGATCATGGCTCCGCTGAACAAGCCGTTCAGGACGGATTCGTGTCGGTCTACAAGGGTCGAATGACCTACCAATCGCAGCGAGGCACTGGTCGACGTCATCGTCGGGCTCGCGCTGGCGGAGGCGATCGTAGGCGATCGCCGGCGACGCTGCCGGGTCATCACGAGCGTGGCACTCCGCGCAACAAAAGATGCGCTACCCATCCGATCCGCCGCGTACGGATGAAATCATCGCCGTCATGCGCGAAGCCACAGCTCAAGGCCAGAGTCCGCTTCGGATCGCGAGCGCAAGCGCGAGGCGGCTAGGCGCAAGCTTTTCGAGGGCGCCGGCTTTCTGCGGGCGCCGGGTCAGCTCGGTGGAGTGACTATGTCCGGGTCGCGTGAGGGTGACGACTAGCCGGTTAGGACTCCCCGCCGTCCTCCTGTTGGGACATATCGGCGCCGTTGTGCTCCGAGCGGGCGCCTTCGCCGCCGAGCGCGACGGCGGCTTTGGCGGTCACCATGTGGTAGAGAACGAGGAGTTGCACGAGCGCGAGCGTGTCGGAGCGCTTGACCTCGCGTCCGGTGGTGAACTGCCCGAGCCGCTCGGAGCGGAGGTGGCTCGCGAAATGCAGGTTCTCCCAGATCGCCTGTTGGATCTCCTCGGCGTGCTCGTGCGCGATGTCTCCGGGGATCTGAATGTAGGGGTCCGGGCCGTCCTCAATCAGCGTGATTCCCTTGTCGCCGCTGTCGAGGAACGGCGAAAGGTCGGGGTGCGCGAGGCTCTCACGCAGGACGATCTGGGCGTCGAGTCTGTCGGCGTCCCCGCTCTCCATGAATTTGATGACGAGGTCGGCGTGGCGCTCCTGGGGCCGGATGAATTGCGCGGAGTCGGGCTCCCGCTTGTCGAGATCCTTGTGGACCTCCTGTTCGGTGTAACCGCGGGTCGCCGTGTCGCGCTTTACCTTCCACTTGCGGCGCAGCTCCTCGGGGGGCGCCAGGTAGACGCGCACGTCGTACGTGTCGCGTAGCCCCTCGGTGTGGTAGCCGAGTAGCCCCTCGACCACGGCGAAGGACCTCGGCGTGATGTACTCCGGCCGACCGAATGTGCCGTCGCCGTGCTTGTAGACGGGCTTTAGTATCGGCTTGC
>JALYZL010000579.1 GCA_030948875.1 Actinomycetota bacterium | reverse complement strand
GGGTAGGAGTTTCGAATCGTGAAGATCGCTGTCCCGAAGGAGCGTGAGGAAGGCGAGCGCCGGGTCGCGCTCGTCCCCGACTCGGTCGAGAAGCTCGTCTCCGACGGGCACCAGCTGCACGTCGAGGCGGGTGCCGGCGGTGACTTCTACCCCGACGAGGGCTACGCCGAGGCGGGAGCCATCGTCGTCGCGGAGGACGCGACGGCGGACGCCGAGATCGTCCTCAAGGTCGCCGCCCCGAGCGAGTCCGAAGCCGACGCCCTCCCCGAGGGAAGCCTGCTCGTGTGCTTCCTCGACCCCTCCCAGCAAGGCGTCGTGCTCGACGTCCTCGCCCGGCGCGGGGTCACCGCGTTCTCGCTGGGCGCCATCCCGCGCACGGGCACCGCGCAGGCGATGGACGCGATCTCCTCGATGAGCTCGGTGGCGGGCTACCAGGCCGTGCTCATGGCCGCCGAGGCCGCCGGCCGCTATCTGCCGATGATGACGACCGCGGCGGGAACGACCAAGGCGGCCAAGGTTATGGTCCTCGGGGTCGGCGTGGCCGGGCTGCAGGCCATCGCCACCGCCCGCCGGCTCGGCGCCGAGGTCGAGGCGTTCGATATCCGCCCCGAGGTCGCCGATCAAGTGCGCTCGCTCGGGGCCACCTTCATCGAGGCCGAGGTGGAGGGGTCCGACGGCGACGGCGCGAGCGGCAACGGTGACGGCGCTAAGGAGCTCGAGCTCCCCGAGCCGGGCCGGACCGAGAGCTTCGTCAAGGCACTCCTCGGACTCCCCGAGGACTTCGGGCGCCGGCGCGCGGAGCGGGCCGCCGAGCAGGCGCGCGAGGCCGTCGAGTCCGACGCGGAGGACGCGGGCGCCCAGGGCCAGGGCGGCTACGCCAAAGAGCAGGACGAGAAGAAGCAGAAGCGCGACCAGGAGCTCATGACCGAGCGACTCGGGGAGATGGACATCGTCCTCACCACCGCCCTCGTCCCCGGCAAGCGCGCCCCGACTCTCGTCACCGCCGAGATGGTCGAACGGATGAAGCCGGGGGCCGTCCTCTTCGACCTCGCGGTCGAGGCGGGCGGCAACTGCGAGCTGTCCGAGCCCGGCGTGGTCGTCGTCCACGACCACGTGCGGATCCACGGCCCGCGCAACCTACCGAGCACCATGCCCATCCACGCCTCGTACCTGCTCTCGCGCAACATGATGAGCGTCCTCTCGCACCTGATCGACGAGGAGGGCGGGCTCGAGCTCGACTTCGAGGACGAGATCACCGGCGCCGCCGTCCTCGCCCACGGCGGAGAAAGGCGCAGCTCATGAGCGGCCAAGCCCTACTGGGGAATCTAGCCGTGCTCGGCCTCGCGGTGGCGATCGGCTTCGAGCTCATCTCCCGCGTCCCCAGCCTCCTCCACACGCCGCTCATGTCGGCCACCAACGCCATCCACGGCGTAGTCCTCGTGGGAGCGATGATCGCCGTCGGCCTGAGCGGCGCCGACACCCTGATCAAGATCCTCGGCACCATCGCCGTGGCCTTCGGGACCGCCAACATCGTCGGTGGGTTCGTCGTCACCAACCGCCAGCTCGGCATGTTCCGCCGCTCTGAGCGCGGCAAGAAGGAGCGCTGAGCGGTGAGCTACGCGATCACCGCTGCCTACATCGTGGCGGCCCTGCTCTTCATCCTTGGGATCCGGCGCATGCGCACCCCGGAGACGGCGCGGATCGGCAACATCACCTCGGCGATCGGGATGCTCCTCGCCGTGGTGGCGACCCTGTTCACCCCCGGGATCACCAATTACCTGTGGATCGTCGTCGGCATCTTCGCCGGCTCGGCCGTGGGCTACATCAGCGCCGAGCGCGTGGCCATGACCGCGATGCCGCAGATGGTGGCGGCGTTCAACGGCGTCGGGGGCGGGGCGGCGGCACTCGTCGCCCTCAGCGAGTTCCACCGCGTCCACGACCTCACGCACGGCCCCCAGCTCTTCGTCTTCACCTCGGCCGTCCTCTTCTCGGTACTCGTGGGCGGCGTGTCCTTCGCCGGCTCCGTGGTGGCCTTCGCCAAGCTCCAGGGCATCTGGCCCGCCCGTCTGAGCAACTTCACGGGGCAGGCCCTCGTCAACGTCCTCGTCTTCGCGGGCGCGGTGGCGCTTGGGATCATCGTCCTGGTGGGCAACGTCGGCACCCCGACGGTGGGCATCGTTCTCGGCCTCGCCGCCCTACTCGGCATCCTCCTGGTCATGCCCATCGGCGGGGCGGACATGCCGATCGTCATCTCCCTGCTCAACGCGTTCACCGGGCTCGCCGCGGCCGCCTCGGGGTTCGCCCTTTCCAACTACGTGCTCATCATCGCGGGCTCGCTCGTCGGGGCCTCGGGCACCATCCTCACCCAGCTCATGAGCTCATCGCTCGGCCGCTCGTTACCGAAGATCCTTTTCGGCGCGCTGGCCGGAGGCGGCAAGGCGGCCGCCCAGCAGGAGTCCGGCGAGGAGAAGCCGGTGCATTCAGCGAGCGCCGAGGACGTGGCGAGCATCCTCACGACCGACGCCGAGTCGATCATCTTCGTGCCCGGCTACGGGCTCGCGGTGGCCCAGGCCCAGAAGGCCCTCTCCGGCCTCATGGAGGCGCTCGAGTCCCGGGGCAAGGACGTCCGCTTCGCCATCCACCCGGTCGCCGGGCGCATGCCTGGGCACATGAACGTCCTCATGGCCGAAGCCGAGGTTCCCTACGACAAGCTCATCGACCTCGAGGACATCAACGACGACTTCGCCGACACCGACGTCGTGGTCGTGGTGGGCGCCAATGACGTCGTCAATCCCCAGGCCAAGGAGGCGGGCGACACGCCGATCTCGGGGATGCCCGTGCTCGACGTCGGCGCCGCGCGCCGGGTGGTGTTTGTCAAGCGCTCGCTCGCCTCCGGCTTCGCGGGCATCGACAACCCGCTCTTCTACGACGAGAAGAAGACGATGATGCTCTTCTCCGATGCGCGCCAGGGTCTCGAGGAGATGCTCGAGGCGGTGAAGAAGGGCTGACCCTCAGGGGAAGATGGGTACGAGGGAGCGGCGACCCTACCACGCGTCGCGTCCCCGGCGACCCACGATGTGCCGCCGCGGACTGGGGGCAGTGATCATCCCGTTCGGCGCAATCGCGAAGCGCCCGCGGCCGAAGTCCTGGCGCGAGAGCGTGCGCACGAGCTGGGCGCTGGCGTCGCTCCGATCAGGCCGCGGCAACCCGCCGTCGAGGCGGATCCCGATCCAGCGGCCCCGGACCACGCGGCCGCCGGGCCCCAGGGTGACACGGAGGACCGCGCTCTCCGAGAGCACGCCGCCGCCACCGAGGGTGTGATACCCGACGAAGTTCCCCAGCGAGTAGGCGATCAGCCGTCCCCGGTAGCGCTCGATCCCGCGGATCACGTGCGGGCCCGAGCCGAGCACGATCGATGCGCCGGCGTTGATCACCGCGTGGGCGAACCCACGGGCGTCGCCGCGATCCTCCCCCAGGTAGTACTGCGGTCCGTACGGAGTGTGGAGCTGGTTGACCCCCTCGGCGCCGGCGTGGATGATCACCACCACCAGCGAGGCTCTCCGGCGCGCGCGCCGCACGAGCGCCTGGGCCGCCCGGATGTCGAGCAGGTTGGCGTCGTACAGGTAGGGCGCGAAGCCGAGAATGGCGATCCGCTGGCCGGCGACGCGGCGGATGGCTATCTCGCCGGGAAGGCCGTCGTGGGCGATCCCCGCCGCCGACAGCGCCCCGATCGTCTGTGCACGGCCGCCGGGCCCGTAGTCGAGCGAGTGGTTGTTGGCCAGGTTGAGGTCCCCGAATCCGAGCGAGCGCAGCTGCCCGGCGTAGGCGGGCGGCGCCTGGAAGGCGTAGCAATTGCCTGCGCCGAGCCTTGAGCCACACTTCGAGCTGCCGCCCACCGACAGGGTCCCCTCGAGGTTTCCGAGGGTGAGGTCTCCGTCCCGGAGCATCCCGCGAACCGGCGCCAAGGCCCCCGTCAGACCTCCGGGCGGGAGGCCGCGCTCGCTGCTGAGCGCGATGTCTCCCACCCACTCGATGGTGACCGGACGCGGCTTCGGCTTCGCGCGGGCCGCCGTGGCGACGCCTGCGCCCGGTAGCTGGCTGAGCGCGGTGAGGGCGGTGGCGGCAAGGAGCGAGGAGCCTCGCACGCCGCGCAGGATAGCTGCGCCGCGCGCCGCGCCGGTTTAGCGCGCGCTGGCGACGACCAGCGACTCGAGCGCGGCGAGATCGTCCTCGCTCGGCGGGTCGGGCTGGTGGAACCAGTAGACGTCGATCACGTCGGTGCGCAGCCGTTTGAGCGACGCCGCGACCGCCTGGAGGATGTAGCCCCGCGACCCGCGCGGGCCCTGTCCGTCGCCCATGTCCGCCCCGAACTTGGTCGCGAGAACCACCTCGTCCCGGCGCCCCTCGAGAACCTGGCCGAGGAGCTCCTCGCTGGCGCCGCGGCCGTACACGTCGGCGGTGTCGAAGAAGGTGACAACCTCGGCGAGCGCGGCGTCGACGACCGCGCGCGTCCCCTCGAGGGGCAGCCGGCCACCGAAGTTATTGCCGCCGAGGCCGACTACTGAGACCCTGGAGCCCGGAGTCGCCGAGCGGGCGTGTCGCCGGTGACCTTCGTCAGCTCGCGGAGCAGCGCGTCCATGCCGGCGATCGCGAAGACGCCGCGCTGGTGCGCCGCGCCGCCCCCGCGCTCGAACAACCCGGGCAGCAGCTCGAGCTCGTCGGCGCAGCCCAGCTCGTCGGCGCGACGGCGGGCGCGCGCCATCGCGTCGTCGAGCAGGTCGCCGACCGGGCGCAGGTTGCCCTCGGCGTCGGGGAGCCGGGCGCCGACGCCGAAACGCGCCGCCCGGAAGGCGCCCTCCTCGATCACCTCTCCGGGTGGATCGGGCTCGGGATCGCTCTCGGCCGCGTCGCGCGCCAGGCAGTGCACGAGGGCAACGAGCGCGGCGGTGTCCTCGAGCGAGGCCTGGACGTCAAGGGCGCGGATCTCGACGGTGCCAAGACGCGGGTGCGGGCGCAGCTTCCACCAGAACCACGTGTAGTCGGGAACGTCGGCCGCGCGCACGAGCAGCTGCGCGTGGGTGACGAAGTCCTCGAAGTCGCGCATCGCGGGCGGCACGCCCGAGCGCGGCCAGCCCCGTAAGGTCACCTCGCGGGCGGAGGCGAGGCCGGTATCGCGGCCGTGGCGGAAGGGCGAGTTGGCGGCGAGGGCGAGCAGGAGCGGGAGCTCGCGGCGCATCCCATTGAAGACCTTTATCGCCGTTTCGGCGTCCGGCATCCCGACGTGGATGTGGACGGCCCCCACCGGCGTAGCGACGGCGTCTCCGAGGAGCTCGTGGATGCGCTCGTAGCGCTCCTTGTCGGTGATCTCCGCCTGGCCCTCCTCGGCCGAGGGGTGGGTTCCCGATCCAAGCAGGCCGGCCCCCGTCGCCAGCGCCGCCCGGCGCAGGCCCCTGAGGGTGCCGACCGCCTCGCCGGCGCTGCGACAGACGTCGGTGATGAGCTCGAGCTGGCAGGCGTGGAGCTCGCGCTCGATCTCGCCGTCGACGACCGGCCCGAGCCGCTCCTTGACCGCTCCCGAAGCGTTGGTCTGATGGCCGGTGACGGGATCGACGAGGAACAGCTCCTCCTCGACGCCGACCGAGAACGGCGGTTCCGTGCCGAAGGCATTGCCGATCCCGTCATCGCCGATGTCCGTATCGGGGGTCAAGGATGAGGTCTCCCCGGGGCGCGCTCGACCGAAACTGGCCTTCCCTCGGCGCGTGACGACCTAGAGTTCCGGGAATGATGTGCCGATGACGGCCAGACCCGGCTCGCGGCCCGCCACCTTCGAGAGCCTGAGGCGGCTGCCCGTCGTCGGCCGGGCGATGGACTGGGGGCTCGGGCCGGCCGCCGCGTCGCCGGCGACCATGAACGCGGGGGCGCGGATCGCGGGACTGAAGGCGACCGAATCCGTCTGTCCCTATTGCGCCGTGGGCTGCGGACAGGTCGTGTACACGCGCGCCGGCAAGCTCGTCGACATCGAGGGCAACCCCCGCTCGCCGATCAACCAGGGGACACTGTGTCCGAAGGGCTCGGCCTCGCGTCAGCTCGTCCAGCAGCCCGGTCGCCTGACCAAGGTCCGCTACCGCGCCCCCGGAGCGACCGAGTTCGTCGACCTCGATCTCGAGCAGGCGATGGACATGATTGCCGAGCGGGTGATCGCGGCGCGCGAGGCGGGGTGGCAGGACGAGGACCACCACGGCTGGCGCGTCGACCGCACGCTGGCCTTCGCCCACCTCGGCGGGGCGACGCTCGACAACGAGGAGAACTACTTGATCAAGAAGCTGTGGACCGCGATGGGGGCGGTGCAGATCGAGAACCAGGCGCGCATATGACATAGCTCGACGGTCCCCGGTCTGGGGACCTCGTTCGGACGCGGCGGCGCCACCAACTTCCTCCAGGATCTCCAGAACGCCGATTGCGTGCTCATCGAAGGCTCGTCGATGGCCGAGGCGCATCCGGTGGGCTTTCGCTGGGTGATGAAGGCCAAGGAGCGCGGGGCGCGGATCATCAGCGTCGACCCCCGCTACTCGCGGACCAGCGAACTTGCCCACCAGCACGTCCCCATCCGCGCGGGATCTGACATCGCCTTCCTCGGCGGACTGATCCGTCACGTGATCGAGACCGAGTCCTACTTCCGCGACTACGTGCTCCACTACACGAACGCCTCGACGATCATCAACGAGAACTTCCGCGACACCGAGGATCTCGACGGCCTGTTCTCGGGCTTCGACCCCGAGACGGGGATGTACGACCGCTCGAGCTGGATCTACGAGGGCGGCGAGATGGCATCCGCCGCCGGGGTGCGCGAGCACGCCTCGCAGGCCTTCGAGGAGGGGACCGGCGCGGGGATGCACGGCGGCAAGATCCACCGCGACGAGACCCTCGAGCATCCCCGCTGCGTGTTCCAGATCCTCCGCCGGCACTTCAGCCGCTACACGCCGGAGATGGTGCAGCGTATCTGCGGCATCGCGCCTGACGATTTCCTCGCGGTGGCCAACGCGCTGACCGAGAATTCAGGCCGCGAGCGAACGACCGCCTTCTGCTACGCGGTCGGCTGGACCCAGCACACGGCCGGCGTGCAGATGATCCGCACCGCGGCGATCCTCCAGCTCCTGCTCGGGAACATCGGCCGCGGCGGGGGCGGGATCATGGCGCTGCGCGGCCACGCCTCGATCCAGGGCTCGACCGACATCCCCACGCTCTACGACCTGCTCCCGGGCTACCTGCACATGCCGCGCGCTGGCGACGCGGAGGTAGATCTCCAGACCTACATCGACACCGGGGGCGCCAAACGGGGGTGGTGGTCGAACTTCGACAAGTACATCGTCTCCCTGCTCAAGGCGTGGTTCGGCGACGCCGCCACCGAGGAGAACGGCTACGGCTTCGAGGCGATCCCCCGCATCAGCGGCAATCACTCGCACTTCGCGACGACCATGCGCATGCTCGACGGCGGGGTCGAGGGCTTCTTCGTGATGGGCCAGAACCCCGCCGTCGGCTCTCAGCACGCCGGCCTTCAGCGCCGGGCGCTGGCCAAGCTCAAGTGGCTGGTCGTCCGCGACCTCGCCGAGATCGAGACCGCGACCTTCTGGCGCGACTCGCCCGAGGTGCAGTCGGGCGAGCTGCGTCCCGAGGAGATCCAGACCGAGGTGTTCCTCCTGCCCGCCGCCTCGCACGTCGAGAAGGAGGGCTGCTTCACCAACACCCAGCGCCTGGTCCAGTTCCGCGATAAGGCGCTCGAGCCGCCCGGCGACGCCCGCTCGGAGCTGTGGTTCATGCACCACCTCGCCAGGCGGGTCACGGCGCACTACGCGGGCTCTGAGCGCAAGCGCGACTGGCCGATCGTCAACCTCCACTGGGACTACCCCGAGCTCGGTGCCAATCGGGAGCCCGACGTCGAGGCCGTGCTCAAGGAGATCAACGGCTACGAGGTGGCCACCGGGCGGCCCGTGTCGGGCTTCACCGAGCTCGAGGCCGACGGATCCACGGCCTGCGGCTGCTGGATCTACTCGGGCATCTTCGCCGACGGCGTCAATCAGGCGCGGCGCAGAAACCCGGGCGATCTGAGCAAGGAGGGCGGTCACGTATCCCCCGAGTGGGCGTGGGCATGGCCCGCCAACCGCCGCGTGCTCTACAACCGCGCCTCCGCCGACCCCGAGGGCCGCCCGTGGAGCGAGCGCAAGAAGTACATCTGGTGGGACGAGGGCGATGAGCGCTGGACGGGTTACGACGTCCCCGACTTCCCGGTCGACAAGCGTCCCGACTACCGCGCCTCCGACGACGCCGAGGGCATGGACGCGATCAA
This sequence comes from Actinomycetota bacterium, assembly GCA_030948875.1. Taxonomy (GTDB): domain Bacteria; phylum Actinomycetota; class Thermoleophilia; order Solirubrobacterales; family Solirubrobacteraceae; genus Palsa-465. The sequence continues at coordinate 1,245 of JALYZL010000579.1, read as the reverse complement.
CGGCGACGACCCGTTCATCATGATGGCCGACGGCCGCAGCTGGCTCTACTCCCCCAGCGGTCTGCTTGACGGTCCGTTACCCACCCACTACGAGCCGATCGAGTCGCCGGTCCACAATCTCCTCTATCCCGACCTCGGCGCCGGCCCCGCCGCCATCCGCTGGCGCCGGCCCGAGAACCCGATGCACGCGACCGGCGACGCGCGCTACCCGCTCGTCGCCACCACCTTCCGGCTCACCGAGCATCACACCGCAGGCGGGATGAGCCGCACCCTCCCGTGGCTCGGCGAGCTCCAGCCCGAGATGTTCGCTGAGATCGATCCCGTCCTCGCCCGCGAGCGGGGAATCGAGGACGGGGCCTGGATGACCATCGTCACCGACCGTGCCGAGATCGAGGCTCGCGCCCTCGTCACCGAGCGGATGCGCCCGCTGCGGGTCGACGGCCGGCTCGTCCACCAGGTGGGCCTGCCCTGGCACTGGGGCTACAGCGGCGGGTATCCCGGCGACTCGACCAACGACCTCGGGGCCCTGTCCGGCGACCCCAACGTCTCGATCCAGGAGTCCAAGGCCTTCACCTGCGACGTGCGGGCCGGCCGGCGCACCGGCCCCACCACCGCGCGCCTCAAGGGAGTCACGGCGAACGTGCCCCCGGTGGCGCCCAACGAGGATGACGGCAACGCCTTCGGCGTCGGGGAAGACATCCGTGTCTTTCCTTAGCGAGTTGGACGACCGCTTCGCGGTCACTTGGCGGCAAACTCGCGGGGACGAGCAATGAGTACCGTCGCCGCACCGACGGAGCTCGCGATCCATCGCGGCGGCGCGAAGCGGATGGGCTTCTTCACCGACACGACCACGTGCATCGGCTGCAAGGCCTGCGAGGTTGCGTGCAAGCAGTGGAACGACCTCCCCGCCGATGGGTCGCAGTTCAAGCCCGGCGGCTCCTACGACCACACCGGCGAGCTGTCGGCCTCGACCTGGCGCCACGTGCGCTTCGTCGAGCTCCTCGAGCCTTCCCCCGCGCTCCAGCAGGAGGCGGTTAATGCCCTGCCCGCGATCCCGCCGGTCGGCTCGGGGCAGCTTCCCGATCTGGTGGCTATGGCCGAGGGCGTAGGCAGCCAGTGGGTGTTCATGTCCGATGTGTGCAAGCACTGCACGAACGCCGGCTGCCTCGACGCCTGTCCCACCGGCGCGCTGATCCGCACCGAGCACGAGACTGTCGTCCTCCAGGCCGACGTCTGCAACGGCTG
>JALYZL010000569.1 GCA_030948875.1 Actinomycetota bacterium | reverse complement strand
GTGGGAGGGGCCGCGGTCGGCGCGCATCGAGCTTCGGGCGCGCTCCCGGGGCGGTGCATGGGGTCGGTGGGGGGTGGCGTCGACGCTCGGCCACGGTCCCGATCGGCCCGCGTCCGACGCGCTCATCGGCGAGCCGGTGTGGAACGGGTCGGCCGACTCCGTCGAGCTTCGCTCCTCGCGTCCGCTCGAGGGGGTGCGCCTGCACTTCGTCGACGTCGAGGGGTCGACCATGGCCACCGAGGCGGCGGCGCCGCTCGCCCAGCCGGTGCTCGACGCCGGGCCGGGGCAGCCGCCGATCATCGCCCGCTCGGCGTGGGCGGGGCGGGGGTCGCCGCCGGCCGTGGTCCCCGGCTACGGCGAGGTGAAGATGGCCTTCGTGCACCACACCGACTCGCTGAACGGCTACGCGAGCGGCGAGGTCCCGGCGATCATCCAGGGCATGTACGTCTTCCACCGCTTCGTCCGCGGCTGGAACGACATTGGCTACAACTTCGTCATCGACCTGTACGGACGCATCTGGGAGGCGCGCCAGGGCGGGATCGACCACGCCGTCGTCGGCGCCCAGGCGGGCGGCTACAACCTCGAATCGACGGGGGTGGCGATGATCGGGACGTTCAGCGGCGTCGTGCCCTCGTCGGTCGCGCTCGCTTCGCTGCAGCGGCTGATCGCCTGGAAGCTTTCGCTTCACGGGATGCCGACGCTCGGCCAGGTCACCGTGGTGGTCGACCCCGCCGCCTACTTCTACACTCCGTTCATGCCGGGCCAGCACGTCTCGCTACCGCGGGTCGCCGGGCACCGCGAGGGCTGCACCACCGACTGTCCGGGCAACGCCTTCTATGCCCGCCTCCCGATGCTGCGGCCGCGGATCCACGCGCTGGCGGGGAAGGCGGTCCGGATCGCCCTGTCCGCGCCCGCGCAGCCCGGGAGCGCCGCGGCGCCCGTCGCGCTCTCGGGCCGCCTCACCGATCTCGGCGGCACCGCCGTCGCCGGGGCGCTGGTTGAGGTGCAGCGCTTCTCGGCGACGCTGCGAGCGGTTAGCACGACGACGATCGGGACCGCGACCACGGGCTCCGACGGGAGCTTCACCGCTGCCGTGTCGCTGAGGGAGAACACGCTCCTGCGCGCGCTCCACCGCGCCGCGCCCGCCGCCGTCTCCACCCTCGTCGGCGTCGAGGTTGCCCCGGCGATCACCCTGACGGTCCAGTCGACGGCGCCGCTGACCGTCTCGGGTACGGTCGAGCCGACGACCAAGCGGGCGACGATCGATCTCTTCGCAGTGCAGCCCGACGGGCCGTGGAGGCCGATCGGGCGAAAGCCCGTGGTGGTCAAGGACGGAGCGTTCGCCGCCACGATCACGACCCCCGGCCCGGGCGCCTACGGCCTGTCAGTGCACACGCCGCCCGACGCGGTGAGCGCCGCCGGCGTCTCAGCGCGGGTGCCCGTCACGGTGCCGTAGGCGCCTCGCGTCACACCGCGACTGTCCTCGGCAGACCCTGGCCACCCGGCGGGCGCCAGCGCATTGCGCGGTAGGGTCGCGTCCTTGCTTAGTGCAGCGGACGCACAACACGTGTCGGCCGACAAGCGAGCAGGGGTTCGCGTCGCCTGGCGCGCGCTATGGACCTCGCGGCTCGTGGTCATGGCCACCGGCATCCTCGCGGTGCTCGAGTTCGGCCGCGCGGCGGGCACCAACGCCTATGACCCCGACAACCTGACGGCGCCGTTCGGCTACTTCGGGAATCTCCTGGTCGCGCCGCTCGCGCGCTGGGACTCGTCGTGGTACCTGACCATCGCCCACCAGGGCTACGACCACAACCTGATGCGCACCGCCTTCTTCCCGCTCTATCCGATGATCGTCGGGGGACTGGGGCTGATCGTGCGTTCTGAGCTGATCGCCGGCGTGCTCGTGTCGCTGGTCTCGTTCGGGGTCGCGCTCGTCCTCCTTTACCGGCTGGCGTCGCTCGAGCTCGGCAGCGCGTCGCGGGCGCGACTGGCCGTGATGCTGACCGCGTTCTGCCCGCTGGCCTTCTTCTTCTCGGCCGTGTACAGCGAGTCGTTGTTTCTCGCGCTGTCCCTGGGCGCCGTCTTCGAGGCGCGGATGGGCAGATGGGCGACGGCGGGGCTCCTCGGGGCGCTCGGCGCGGCGGCACGCAACAGCGGCGTGATCCTCGTCGTACCGCTCGCGCTCCTGTTCCTGTACGGGCCGCGGGCCGACCATTCGTTTCCCACCCGCCCGGCCCCGCCCCGGCC
>JALYZL010000568.1 GCA_030948875.1 Actinomycetota bacterium | reverse complement strand
CGCGGCCCGTGACGAACAATGGAACGAAAAGTGCCGGTAAGCGGCTCTGGGGTCCGATCGTGGGTATCGTGCGCGCGTGCCGGTCGAGTTTTTGTCGGACGTGGAAGCGGCGGCGTACGGACGCTTTGATGGTGCTCCGTCGCGGGAGGAGCTGGACCGGGTCTTCTTTCTGGATGACGCTGACCGGGAGCTGATCGATAAGCGCCGCGGCGGGCCGAATCAGCTCGGGTTTGCCCTGCAGCTGACGACGGTCCGTTGGTTGGGCACGTTTCTGCCGGATCCGACCGATGTCCCGCCGGTGGTGCTGGCGTATGTGGCGCGCCAGCTCGAGATTGAGGATCCGTCGTGCGTGGTGCGTTATCTGGAGCGAAGGCGGACCCGGTTTGAGCATGCGGAGGAGATCCGGGCTTCCGAGGGGCTGCGGGATTTCGCCGTGGTCGCTGCCGAGTTCGAGGAGTGGCTCGCGGCCGGCGCGTACGTGACTGGTGATGGTCCTCGGGTGATGTTCGCGGATGCGACGGGCTGGCTTCGCGGGCAGAAGGTGCTGCTGCCCGGCGTCACGACGCTCGCGAGATTGGTTGCCCGCGCGAGGTCCGACGGTGACAGGCGGCTGTGGGACGCGCTCGCCGCGGTCCCGACCGGGCCCGGGCTCGTGGCGCTGGACGCGTTGCTGGACGTCGAGGAGGGAGCCCGCGCGTCAGCGCTTGAGCGGGCGCGGAGAGGGCCCGCTGATCCGACAGGCACGAACCTGAAGCTTTCGTTGCGTCGTGTGCGGGACGTCCACGGGGTCGGGGTTGACGGCGAGCGGGCGCGTGCGCTGGTGCCGGCGCGGCGGCTGGCGGAGCTGGCGCGCTACGGGCTGGCGGCCAACGCTCCTCGACTGCGTCGCCATCCGACCGCCCGGCGGATCGCGACGCTGGTCGCGACGCTCGCGCATCTACAGGCGACGTCGATCGATGACTGCCTTGAGCTGTTCGACCTATTGATCGTCACCGAGCTGCTCGGTAAGGCCGAGCGGGAGACGAACAAGCAGCGGCGCGCGAGCACCCGAGACTCGCTCGCGCCTCGGCGAAGCTCGCGCGCGTGGTCGGCAAGCTGCTGGAGGCGTCGGGCTCGGAGGAGGTCGTGCGCGTCTCCGATCTGTGGCGGGAGATTGAGACGGTCGCGAGCCGCGAGGAGCTGCGCTTGGCGGTCGGGACGGTTGTCGAGCTGGTACCGCACTCGGACGAGGACGACGAAGGCGCGGTGCGCGCGCGGGTATCGGAGCGGATCCGGATGGTGTCGGGGTTCGCGCGCGAGCTGAGTGAGGTGATCGAGCTGGGATCGAACGCGGACGGTGAGCCGGTGCTCCGGGAGATGCGGCGGATGCCGTGGCTGCTTGACCGGCGCCGCACGCTCACGGCCCAGGACATCGACGGGAGCCTGGTGCGCGGCTCCTGGCGCCGGCTGGTGTACGGGCAGCACGCCACGTCGGACGGAACGGTCGACCGCAACGCGTACGTGTTCTGCGCGCTGACCCAGTTTCACCGGCACCTCAAGCGCCGCGACGTCTACGCGCCGAAGTCGTCGCGGTGGCGCGACCCGCGCGCGCAGCTGCTCTCAGGCGAGGCGTGGGAGAACGCCAAGGGGCCGGTGCTGCGAGCGCTCGGACTGCCCGAGGATCCAACGAAGCTCATCGACCGCCACGCGCGGTCGCTCGACGCGGCCTACCGGCAGGTCGCCAGCCGAATCGACGCGGGCACCGAGGTCACAGTCGACGATGACGGCAGGCTTCACCTCTCGGCGCTGGAGGCGATTCCCGACCCGCCGAGCCTGACCGAGCTGCGCAAGCTCGTCGGGGTGATGCTCCCGCGGATTGGGCTGCCGGAGGTGATCGTCGAGGTGATGTCCTGGCTGCCGGCGTTCGTCGGGGCGTTCACATCGGTCTCCGGCGGCCGCACCCGGCTTGAGGATCTGCACGTCTCGATCGCCGCGTGCCTGTCAGCGCACGCGATGAACATCGACTTCGCGGAGCTCGTCAAGCGCGGCGTCCCTGCGCTTGAGCGCGGCCGGCTGGGCCACGTCAACCAGAACTACCTGGGCGCCGAGACATACGTGCTCGCCAACCCCTACCTGGTCGAGCATCAGGCCGGGATCCCGTACGCGCAGGCGCTGGGAGGCGGGATGGTCGCGGGGATAGACGGGATGCGGTTCGTCGTCCCGATCCCGTCGATCTACGCACGGCCGAACCGCAAGTACTTCGGTCCCGACCGCGGCGTCACCTGGCTGAACATGATCTCCGACCGGGCTGTCGGCCTGGCGGGCAGGGTCGTCTCAGGCGCGCCCCGCGACTCGCTGCACGCACTCGATGTCGCGTTCAGCCTCGAGCACGGACAGCGGCCGGACATCCTGATCTCCGACACCGGCGCGTACTCGGATCTGATGTTCGGGCTGTGCAACCCGCCCGGGATCGACTATCGGCCCGAGCTTTCCGACATGCCCGACCAGCGCGGCTGGCGAGCCGACCGTCACGCCGACTACGGTCCGCTGGACACGCTCGCCCGCGGCAGGCTTGACCTCGCGAAGATCGGCCGCCACTGGCCGGACATCCTGCGCGTCATCGCCTCGATTTACACCGGCACGGTCAGGGCCTACGACGTGACCCGGGTGCTGCAACGCGACGGGAACCCCACTCCGCTCGGGGAAGCGATCCAGCACTACGGCCGGATCCACAAGAGCCTCCACATCCTCCACCTGATCGACGACGACAGCTACCGGCGCGACATCAAGTGGATGCGCAACCTCCAGGAAGGCCGCCACGCGCTCGCCCGCAAGGTGTTCCACGGCTCCAAGGGCGAGCTGTATCAACGCTACCGCGAGGGGATGGAGGACCAACTCGGCGCGCTCGGCCTGGTGCTCAACTGCATCGTCTTGTGGAACACCGTCTACATCAACGCCGCGCTCCAGCAGCTCCGTGCTGCCGGCTACCCCGTGCTCGACGCGGGCGTGGTCAGGCTGCATCCGTTCATGCGCCGCCACCTCAGCGTGCAAGGCGACTACTCGTTCCT
>JALYZL010000560.1 GCA_030948875.1 Actinomycetota bacterium | reverse complement strand
TACATCTCGGCGGCGTTCACGACGTCCGCGGCGGGCACGTACCGGTGGATCGCGGCCTATGGCGGCGATGCGAACAACAGCGCGGTGACTACGGCGTGCGGCGATGCGAACGAGTCGGTGGTCGTCTCCAAGGCGGCACCGACTATCGTCACGACTGCCTCGGCTCCGGTGGCGGTGGGCGGGACGATCAGCGACAGTGCGGTTCTGAGCGGTGGCGTGAGCCCGACGGGCACGATCACCTTTAACGTCTACGGCCCGAGCGATGCGACGTGCTCGAGCGCGCCGGTGTTCACGTCGACCGTGGCGGTGAACAGCGGGAACGGGACTTACGGCTCGGGCAACTTCACGCCGACGTCGCCGGGGACCTATCGGTTCGTCGCTTCGTACAGCGGGGATACGAACAACGCTGCCGTGTCGGGCACATGTGGTGCGGCGGGCGAATCGGTGGTGGTGGGCAAGGCGGCGCCGACGATCGTCACGACCGCGTCGGCGCCGGTGACCGTCGGCGGGACGATGAGCGACAGCGCGGTCCTGGCCGGCGGCGTGGCACCCACCAGCACGATCACCTTCAACGCCTACGGCCCCAACGACGCGACGTGCTCGAACACGCCGGCGTTCACCTCGACGGCTACCGTGAGCGGAAACGGGACCTACAGCTCGGCTACCTTCACCACCAGCCTGGCCGGCACGTACCGGTTCATAGCCTCGTACAGCGGTGACGCGAACAACGGCGCGGTCGCCGGCTCGTGCGGCGCCGCGAACGAGTCCGTGGTAGTGGCGAAGGCGTCGCCGACGATCGCTACGACAGCGTCTGGTCCGGCGAGCGTCGGCGGGACGATGAGCGACAGCGGAGTCCTGGCCGGCGGCGTGAGCCCGACCGGCACGATCACCTTCAACGTCTACGGCCCCAACGACGCGACGTGCTCGAACACGCCGGCGTTCACCTCGACTGCGACGGTGAGCGGGAACGGGACCTACGGCTCGGGCAACTTCACACCCGCCGCGCCGGGGACGTATCGGTTCGTCGCTTCCTACGGCGGTGACGCGAACAACGCGGCGGTGGCGGGCACGTGCGGAGCCGCTAACGAGTCGGTAGCGGTCTCTAAGGCGTCGCCGGCGATCTCGACCACGGCGTCGGCGGGGATCCCGCTGGGCGGGACGATCAGCGACAGCGCGGTCCTGAGCGGCGGCGTCGGCGCGACGGGCACGATCACCTTCAACGTCTACGGCCCGAACGACGCGACCTGCGCTAACGCGGTCGCGTTCACGGGGACGGCGACGGTGAGCGGGAACGGGACCTACGGCTCGGGCAACTTCACGCCCACCGCGCCGGGCACGTATCGGTTCACCGTTTCCTACGGCGGCGACGCGAACAACTCAGCGGTGGCGAGCTCGTGCAACGCGTCGGGCGAATCGGTCGTCGTGACGAAGGCGTCGCCTGCGCTCGCCACCAAGGCGTCAGACGGTGTCGCGCTCGGCGGCCAGGTGACCGACACGGCCACGATCTCCGGTGGAGTCGCGCCCAGCGGCACCGTCGTGTTCCGCCTCTACGGCCCCGGCGATTCGAGCTGCTCGAACGCACCGGCGTTCACAAGCTCGGCGGTAACGGTCTCCGGCAACGGCGCTTACACCTCGCCGGGGTTCGCGCCCACCGCCGTTGGAACCTATACGTGGGTCGCCTCGTATTCGGGCGACGCAAACAACAACGGGGTGCCCTTCGCTTGCGGCGCTCCGAACGAGTCGGTGGTGGTCGGGCAGGTGGCGACGACGACGACGCTCGTCTCGTCCCCGAACCCGTCGGCGCTCGGCCAGGCCATCACCTTCACCGCGACCGTCACCGGCACCAGTCCTACGGGCACGGTCACCTTCAAGGACGGCTCGACCTCAATCGGGACGGGCACCCTGAGCCCGACCGGCACGGCTACCTTGACCACGTCGACCCTGACCGCAGGGACCCACAGCATCACCGCCGTCTACGGCGGCGATGCCAGCAACGCCGGTAGCACCTCGGCCGCCGTGCAGCAGGTCGTCAACAACCTGGTGGGTCCACCGACGATCACGATCACGAGCCCGACGAATGGCGCCAGCTACAAGTACGGGAAGATCGTCCACGCGAGCTATAGCTGCAGCGACCCACAGGGGCCCGGGATCGCGCTGTGCACCGGTCCGGTGGCCAACGGCTCGCCGATCAACACCAGGAAGGCCGGCAAGCACACCTTTACCGTCGTCGCCGCCAGCAAGGACGGCAAGACCGCGACGCAGACCGTCACCTACACGGTCAAGCGGCCGGACAACGACTTCACCGTCTCGCACATCAAGATCAGCCCCGACGGCACTGTGAGCTTCGATCTGAAGCTGCCGGGGCCGGGTATCGTCGACGTGCTCGAGACCGCGTGGAAGGGCAACATCGTCGCCGGCGCCGCGTCGCTGCTCCAGCCGTCGCCGGGACGGTTCGTGTTCGCGCGCAAGCACATTGACGTCAGTGGTGCGGGAACCGTTCACGTGGTCGTGAAACCGGGCCACCGTGGACGTGTCCTGATCGCACATCCCAGGTTCCCGATCGTGATCCGGCTTTGGGTGAGCTACACGCCGACCGGCGGCTTCAAGCGGAGTAAGGGCTCGTTCGGACTGCACGTGCCGCGGGCGGTCGCGGGGTAGGCCAGCGGTAGGCCTGGGGGAGACCTCGACCCGAACCTGAGCCGGACTTCATGGCGGCGCTACCGTTCTAGGGACCTAGAAGCGCTTTCGCCTGAAGGAGAGCACATGACCAGCATTGACGAGGCGGTCGAGACCGAGCAAGGAACGCTCCAGGAGCTGGCCCGCCGCCACCTGTGGATGCACTTCACACGGCTGTCCGCGTATGCCGATCACGACGTGCCGGTGATCGTGCGCGGGGATGGGTGCTACGTCTACGACGAGCACGGCAACCGCTACCTCGACGGGCTCTCCGCGCTCTTCTGCGTCAACATCGGCCATGGTCGCGGGGATATCGTGCAGGCCGGTGCCGAACAGGCGAAGGAGCTCGGGTTCTTCACCAACTGGTCCTACGCGCACCCGCCCGCGATCAGGCTCGCGGCGCGGATCGCCGAGCTGGCGCCCGGAGACCTCAACCGGGTCTTCTTCACGAGCGGCGGCAGCGAGGCGGTCGAGTCGGCGATCAAGCTGGCGCGACAGTACTTCAAGCTCGCCGGCAAGCCGAACAAGACGAAGCTGATCGCGCGCGAGGTCGCCTACCACGGGACGAGCCTCGGGGCGCTGTCGGCGACCGGGGTCACCGCCCTGCGCGAACCGTTCGAGCCGCTGACGCCGGGTGGCTGCCACGTCCGCAATACGAATACCTACCGGATGCCCGCGGGCATGACCGAGGCCGACTTCGCCGAGGAGATCGCGCGGCGGATCGAGTTCGAGGGTCCCGACACCGTCGCCGCGGTGATCCTCGAGCCCGTCCAGAATGCCGGGGGCTGCTTCACGCCGCCCGAGGGCTACTTCCAGCGCGTGCGCGAGATCTGCGACGAGCACGATGTGCTGCTCATCTCCGACGAGGTGATCTGCGCCTGGGGCAGGCTGGGGGAGTGGTTCGGGTCCGCTCGCTACCGCTACCAGCCCGACATGATCACCACGGCGAAGGGCTTGACGAGCGCGTACGCGCCGATGGGCGCGCTGATCGCCTCCGATCGCCTCGCCGAGCCCTTCCTGGAAGGGACGAGCAGCTTCACGCACGGGTTCACCTTCGCCGGGCACCCCGTGTGCGCGGCGATCGCGATGGCCAACCTCGACGCGTTCGAGCGCGAGGGCATCCTCGAGCACGTCCGCGCCAACGAGCATGGGTTCCGCGCCATGCTCGAGTCACTGCGGGATATCCCGATCGTCGGCGACGTGCGGGGCGCCGGCTACTTCCAGGCGATCGAGCTGGTCAAGGACCAGGAGACGAAGGCCACCTTCAGCCCTGGCGAGTCCGAGACGCTGCTGCGCGGATTCCTCTCCGGCGAGCTCTTCCGCCGCGGCCTGATCTGTCGCGCCGACGATCGCGGCGACCCCGTCATCCAGCTCTCGCCGCCGCTGATCGCCGGACCCGAGCAGTTCGAGGAGATCGAGGCGGTGCTCCGTCCCGTGCTCACCGAGGCGAGCGCGCGGATCCACCGGGGCTGACGTGAAGGTCGGAGTTCCCACCGAGGTCAAGGTCGATGAGTACCGCGTGGCGCTCACCCCCGCCAGCGTCCGCGAGCTCGCCGACGTCGGCCACGAGGTGGTCGTGCAGAGCGGCGCCGGTGAGGGCTCGGCGATCCCCGACGAGCGCTACGCCGAGCAGGGCGCGAGGATCGTGCCCGACGCCGAGGGCGTCTTCGGCGAGGCCGAGCTCATCGTCAAGGTCAAGGAGCCCCAGCCCGAAGAGGTCAGTCTCCTCGAGCCCCGGCACACCCTCTTCACCTATCTCCACCTCGCCGCCAACGCCGAGCTAACCCGCGCCCTGCTGGCCTCCGGCGCGACCTGTGTCGCCTACGAGACGGTCGAGGATCCGCGCGGGCGCTTGCCGTTATTGGCGCCGATGTCGGAGGTAGCGGGCAAGATCGCCACCCAGGCCGGCGCCTTCATGCTCGAGAAGCCGCTCGGCGGCCGCGGCATCCTGCTGGGCGGCGTCCCTGGGGTCGCGGCAGCCAGCGTGATGATCATCGGCGGCGGCGTCGTGGGGATGCACGCGGCCTTCATCGCCCTGGGGATGGAGGTCACCGTCTACGTGTTCGACCGCAACATCGATCGCCTGCGCGAGCTCGACATCGCCCTCGGCGGTCGCGCCGACACCTGCTTCGCCACCACGCTGGCGATCGAGGAGCGGCTGCCCGACGTCGACCTCGTGATCGGCGCCGTGCTCGTCCACGGGGCCCGTGCCCCCCACGTGATCACGCGCACCCAGCTCGCCCTGATGAAGCCCCAAGCCGTCCTCGTCGACGTCTCCATCGACCAGGGCGGCTGCTTCGAGACCTCGCGCCCGACGACCCACTCGAACCCCACCTATGAGGTCGACGGAATCACCCACTACTGCGTGACGAACATGCCCGGGGCCGTCCCCATCACCTCGACCTACGCCCTCACCAACGCCACCATGCCCTTCGTCCTCGAAATCGCCGCACGCGGCATCGCGGGCGCCATCGCCAACGATCCCAGGCTGCGGCTCGGGGTCAACATCGTTGCCGGTCAGGTCACCTACCGGCCCGTGGCCGAAGCGGTCGGCGAGCCGGTGGTCGACGTCGAAGAGGCGCTGGCCGGGGTGGCGGCGGGGCGGTAGGGGGGCGCTCGGTCGGGGGCGGTAGGCGCGGTCGGGGGCAGTACGGGCGGTCGGGGGCGGGCGCTGCGGCCTCACGGCAAGCCCTACTCGCGCGCCAGCCCGGGCCCGCCCCGGCGAGACGGGGCCTTGAGATCCTCTTCGACCGCCGTTGCGAGCTCGTGCAGCGATGCCGCCCCGCGATGCACCCGCGGGCGCGCGACGAGGGCGAGTTCGTAGTCACACGCGCCGGGCAGCCGCGCGAGCGTCGAGAGGCTGGGGGTGCGCGTGCCCGACTCGTAAACCGCGAGGGCCGACTGAGCCGTCCCGGCCCGTCGCGCGAGCTCGGCCTGCGTCAGCGCGGCGGCACGGCGAGCGTCGCGGACGATCTCGGCCCCCTCGGCCCGGGATGCCGTCGGCGCGCTGGGACCGCCGGGCGGCCCGCCCCTGCTACATTTGCCCACTCGATGCCTACCACCAGTCAGCTCATCCGCAAGGGCCGCAAGGCGCCCAAGAAGAAGCTCGCAACCCCGGGCCTGAAGTCGGGCAAGGGTCGCAAGCAGAAGGTCGCCGCGCCTCAGCGTCGCGGCGTGTGCACGCGCGTCTACACGACCACGCCGAAGAAGCCGAACTCGGCACTGCGCAAGGTCGCCCGCGTGAGACTGACCAACGGCATGGAGGTCGGCGCCTACATTCCCGGCGAAGGCCACAACCTGCAGGAGCACTCGGTCGTGCTCGTCCGCGGCGGGCGCGTCAAGGATCTTCCCGGCTTCCGCTACAAGGTCATCCGGGGCACGCTCGACGCCGCCGGCGTCAGCGACCGCAAGAAGGCACGCTCGCAGTACGGCGTGAAGGCCAAGTAGTGCCGCGCCGCGCTGCCGCGCAGCTCCGGTCCATCGAGCCCGACGCGATCCATCGCAACCGGCTCGTCCAGCAGGTCATCAATAAGGTCATGCTCGACGGCAAGAAGTCGACCGCCGAGAAGATCGTCTACGACGCAATGGCCATTATCGCCGAGCGCTCGGGCAAGAACCCGGTCGAGCAGCTCGAGGCGGGCATCAAGGCGCTCACGCCCGTGCTCGAGGTTCGCTCCCGCCGCGTCGGCGGCGCGACCTACCAGGTCCCCGTCGAAGTGCCCGCCCGCCGCGCCCGCACCCTCGCCGTCCGGTGGCTCGTCGGCTACGCCCGCGCGCGCCGCGAGAAGACGATGGCCCAGCGTCTCGCCCACGAACTGCTCGACGCCCAGCAGCAGCAGGGCGCGGCCTACAAGCGCAAGGACGACATCTACCGCATGGCCCAGGCGAACAAGGCGTTCGCCCATTACCGCTGGTAGGGGCCGGTTAGGGCGCCGCGAGGGCGCGCACTGATTCCGGCAGATCCGCGAAGACGTCATGGGCCTTCCGAGTCACCTGATTCCAGGTGTAGCGCCTGGTCTCGAAGCGGTTCTGCCGCAGTGCGAGGTCACGCCCGTGGTCGCGCTCGAGCTGCGCCGGCGTGCGATGCCCCTGGAGGCCGTCGAGCTCGACCGCCACGCGCTGCTCGCGCCAGACCGCGTCGACCAGGTAGCCGCAGACCCTCGAGTTGAACTCGGGCACGGGGAGCCCGGCGGCCTCACACAGCTCCAGGAACGCCGCCTCGAACCGGTTGCGCGTCATCGCCAGCTCCGGCTGATGGCGCGTGAGCGCGGTGCGTAGCCGAGCGCTGCCGGGGCGCCCGCGGCCGAGGGCGTCGGGAACGCGGCCGACGTCGACCAGGCCCAGGTATTCAGCCTCGGCCAGCGCTCGTCGCACCTCGTAGAGAGGAGCACTCGCGGCGAAATCGAGCAGCGTCTGGAGGGGCGGGGTGATGGGAAGGCGTCGGTGCGAGGTTCGCTCGAGCTGGCGCGGGTGGTGGAATCGCAGACCAGGCGGAGCAGCCTTGCGCCGGCCTGGCACGCTGACCTCGGTGGTTTGCGGCTGCTTCTCCACCAGGCCCCACCACCATGCCGCCGTTGCATGACTGAGCACCGCGCCGGGACCGGCCGCCAGCAGCGCCGCCGTGAGCTCGCCCTCGACCGGCAGCCAGGCATGCCCGACCGTATAGACGCCCGAGTACCGTCGATGGAGACGCCCACCCGCCTTGGCCCAATCTGAGACCGTCGACTTGCCGAGGCCACAGCTCCGCAGCTGGCTGATTCCGATGACGCCCCATTGGGCGCCCGCGACGTAGGCGACGCGCACGGCGGGGGCGGATCGGGGAGCCGCGGGGGTACCCCGATGCCGCGCGGCGTTGACGCCACGAACTGATGTCTTCTGGTCCGGACCCTCCGGACCGATGGACAGCGGTTCGGCGCGGCCCGGGCCGGCGCTATGAACTGATGTCTTCTGGTCCGGACCCTCCGGACCGATGGACAGCGGTTCGGCCACACGACGACCGTGCCAGCCATCCGGTGACCGAACAAGACAAGGATGCGCCAACTTGGCGCCGGACGCGTGACGACTTCGCACGCCCGCGCGCCGCCCC
>JALYZL010000538.1 GCA_030948875.1 Actinomycetota bacterium | reverse complement strand
TCGAGGAAGAGCACACGGGGCCGCGAGATCAGCGCGCGGGCGATCTCCAGTCGCCGCCGCTCACCGCCGCTGTAGGTCCCGACGTTCCGGCCAACGAGCTCACCAAGCCCGAGGACCTCGACGAGCTCGGTGATCCGCGCCCGAGCCTCACGCGGCGCGACGGCCCATAGCCGGGCGTGGAGCAGGAGGTTGGCGCGGCCGCTCAGGCCCCGGTCCACCACCGCATCCTGGAAGACCACGCTGCTCACGCTCCGCGCCTCGATCGGCTGCTCGGCCACGTCGAAGCCCGCGAGCCGGGCCGTCCCTCCGGTCGGCGCGATCGTCGTGCTCAGCATCCCGACCGTGGTCGTCTTCCCCGCGCCGTTGGGGCCGAGCAGCCCGAACACCTCGCCGGCGGCGATCTCGAAGTCGACACCCCGAACTGCCTCCACCCCGCCCGAGTAGGTCTTGCGCAGGCCGCTGACCTCCACGATGGGAATCGATGAGAGTACGTTCGCCTCGTGTGGCTCGTGCAACGCGCGGGTCGTCATCTGGGTCTCCTTGGCTTGTCAGGGCGCCCGGCAGTCACACCGCCGGCGCCGGGTTCGTCTCAGAGATGACGGTTCCGAGCGAAAGGATGTGACCGATGGGCGAGCACGACCCCTTGACCGACGAGTTCGAGCGCTACCGTGCGCACCTGAAGGCCGTCGCCTACCGGATGCTCGGCTCGGTGAGCGAGGCCGAGGACGCCGTCCAGGAGTCGTGGCTTCGGCTCACCCGATCCGATGTCGAGGCGATCGCCAACCTCCGCGCCTGGCTCACCACCGTCGTCGCGCGCGTATCGCTCGACATGCTGCGCGCGCGGAGCTCGCGCCGCGAGGACTACTTCGGGACCTGGCTCCCCGAGCCGATCGTCAGCTTCGCCGAAGACGGCTCCGACCCCGAGCATGAGGCGCTGCTCGCCGACTCGGTGGGGCTCGCCCTGCTCGTCGTGCTCGAGCAGCTCGCGCCCGCCGAACGCCTCGCCTTCGTCCTGCACGACATGTTCGCCGTTCCCTTCGAGGAGATCGCGCCGATCGTCGGGCGCACCCCCACCGCCGCCCGCCAGCTCGCGAGCCGCGCCCGCCGGCGCGTCCAGGGCGAGACCCCGGCTCCCGAGGCGAATCCGGGTCAGCAGCGCGAGCTGGTGGAGGCCTTCTTGGCCGCCTCTCGGACCGGCGACTTCGACGCCCTCCTCGCGGTCCTCCACCCCGACGTCGTCCTTCGCGCCGACACCGGCGGCTCGCTCGAGCGTGCACGGCCCACCTTTGAAGGCGCCGAGGCCGTCGCCGGCCAGGCGCTCGGGTTCGGCCGGCAGTTCGTCCGCTTCGGCCGCGTGGCCCTGGTCAACGGCGGGCCGGGAATCGTCATCGCGCCGGGCGGCCAGGCCCGCGCCGTGGCCGCCTTCACCGTCGCCGGCGGGCGGATCGTCGCCATCGACGTGGTGGCGGACCCGGCCAAGCTGCGGGGGCTGACGGTGGCCTGATCTCCCAAGGCGCCTGCCCCGCCCAGCCCCGCCAGCCCCGTCAGCCCCCCTCGAGCGTCCCGTCGGCGAGCTGTGACCTCAGCACCCTCTTGTTGAACTTCCCCACCGAGGTCTTCGGCACCTCGGCGATGAACTCGACGCGCTCGGGCAGCCACCACTTCGCGACCCGAGTGCGAAGGAAGTCCCGCAGCGCGTCGCCGTCGAGCTCGCTGCCTGCCCGCCGCACCACGCACGCACACGGCCGCTCGCCCCAGCTCTCGTCGGGGACGGCCACCACGGCGGCCTCGATCACGTCGGGGTGGGCCATGATCTCGTTCTCGAGCGCGACCGAGCTGATCCACTCCCCGCCCGACTTGACGAGGTCCTTGGTGCGATCGACGAGCTTGATGAAGGCGCCGTCCTCGATCTCCGCGACGTCGCCGGTGCGCAGCCAGCCGTCTTCGGTGAACTTCTCTGCTCCGCTGTCGTCGTTGTAGTAGGAGCGCGCGATCGTCGGGCCCCGGACCTGAAGCTCCCCGCCCGCCTCCTCGTCGATGCGAAACTCCACGAAGGGGAGGACGCGGCCCTGCATCGCCCGGATCGCGTACGCCTCGTCGGAGTCGATCGCTCCCGCCCCGCCCGGCCGCACGCGGGACATCGAGGCCACGGGGCTCGTCTCGGTCATGCCCCAGGCCTGGATGATGGGCACGCCGAAGCGCTCGTCGTAGAGACGAATGAGGCTCTCGGGCACGGCGGATCCGCCGCACAGCAGGCGCTCGACCGACGACAGGTCGGCGCGCGGATCGAGCTGGGCGATGCCTTGCCAGATCGTCGGCACGGCGCCGGCGAAGGTCACCCGCTCATCGGCGATGAGCTTCGCGAGCTCGGCCGGGTCCATGCGCGGTCCGGGGAGCACGAGCTTGCTGCCGGCCAGCGCCGCCGCGTAGGGCATGCCCCAGGCGTTGGCATGGAACATGGGCACGATCGGGAGCACGGTGTCGCGCTCGCGCAAGCCCAGCGTGTCGGCCTGGTTGGCGAACAGGGCGTGGAGCACGGTCGAGCGGTGCGAGTAGACGACGCCCTTGGGCTTGCCCGTCGTGCCGCTCGTGAAGCACATCGCGGCCGCACAGTTCTCGTCGAGCTCGGGAAACTCGAAGGCCCCGTCGCCCGAAGTGATAAGTGTCTCGTAATCGAGCGCTCCTTCGCGCGCGGCGTCGGCGTCGGGCATCAGGATCTCGTGCTCGACGCCCTCGAAGCTCGGCATCCGCTCCGCGAGCGACGCGTCGAGGAAGATCACCCGGTCCTCACCGTGGGAGACGATGTAGCGCAGGTCGTCGTCGAAGAGACGGATGTTCAAGGTGTGGAGCACCGCCCCCATCGAGGGAACGGCGAGGTAGAGCTCGAGGTGCCGCACCGAGTTCCAGCCGAAGGTCGCCACCCGGTCGCCGGGTCGGATTCCGAGCGCGTGGAGCGCGCTCGCCAGGCGCCGCGCACGCTCGATGACCTCTCCCCAGCTCGAGCGCTCGACACCGGTGGCGGTCACGCTCACGATCTCGCGCTCGGCGAAAAGCCGCCCAGCCCGCTCGGCGATCGAGCGCACGAGCAACGGCGTGCGCATCATCAGGCCCTCGAGCGCGGTGGAGGACTCGTAGGCGGTCATCGGCGCTTCTCCTTCCTCGGTCAGCGCGAAAGCCTACGCCGAGTCGGACCGTTCATGAGGTGAGGCCGCGTGGGGACGCGCAGGCCGGGCGTTGCAGGCGGGGCGATTCGAACCCGATGTCGTTCAGTCCCGAAGGGTAGGGCCGGGACGGCATCGGTTCCCCCGCGCGGCGGCACGGCAGGCGCGCCGGCCGCGGCCGAGCAGCCGAACCGATGTCGATCAGTCCGGAGGGTCCGGACCAGAAGACATCAGTTCGGCGCGGCGCGCGCTCGCGCCCCCGGCAATCCCACCCGCCCGCCCGGCAATTCCACCCGCCCGCCCGGCGATCCCACGCGCCCGGCCATCCCACCCGCCGGGCCATCCCACCCCCGGGCCATCCCACGCACCCGGCAATCCCACGCGCCGGGCAATCCCACCCACATCCCCCGCCCCGATCATGGCCGTCAGAGCTGCCGCTATCCTCGCCGTGCATGAGCTCCCCTCCGGTGGGCCCGGGATCGGCCTATGGCGCCGCCGGCATCGACTACCACGCCCTTGACGGCGGCAAGCGGCGGGCGCTGAGCGCCGCGCTCGCGACCTCGGGCCTGCTGGGGGTTCGCGGGGGGATGGCGGTCGACGAATCGCGGGGCGAGCCCGCTTTCGTGTTCGAACTCGCCGGGCAGACGCTGGCGTTCGTGATCGAGGGCCTGGGAACGAAGTCGATGATCGCCCGGCAGGCCGAGGACGACGTAGGCGTCGAGGGGTATGCCAGCGTCGCTTACGACACCGTCGCGGCGATCGTCAACGACCTGTGCTGCGTCGGCGCCCTTCCCATCGTCGTCAACGCCTATTTCGCCACCGGCTCCTCGGACTGGTACGCAAACGAGGAGCGCCAGACCGCCCTGCTCGCAGGGTGGCAGCGAGCGTGCGTCGACGCGGGCGCGACGTGGGGCGGCGGCGAGTCGCCGTCGCTGCCTGGGATGGTCGCGGGACCGGAGATCGAGCTCGCGGGGAGCGCGATCGGCGCCGTGCCCGCGGGTCGCCGGCCGATCCTCGGCACCGACCTCGCCCCCGGCGACGAGATCGTCTTCGTCCAGAGCACCGGTCTCCACGCCAATGGCGCCTCGCTCGCCCGCAAGGTCGCGAGCCGGCTCGAAGCCGGGTACCGCACCTCCCTCCCCGGCGGCCGCACCCTCGGCGCCGCGCTGCTCGACCCCTCGCTCATCTACGTACCCCTCGTCCAGGCGCTCGTGGCCGGCGACCTCGACGTGCACTACCTCAGCCACATCACCGGTCACGGCCTGCTCAAGCTCATGCGGCCCCGGCGCGACCTCGGCTATCGCGTCACCCGTCTCCCCGAGGTTCCTGAGGTGCTGGCCTTCCTCGCAGAGGCCGCGGACATGTCCGCCGCCGAGGCGTACTCCACCTTCAACATGGGCTGCGGATTCGCCGTCTACTGCGCCCCGAACCAAGGCGAGCGCGTGGTCGCCCTAGCCGCCGAGCTCGACCTCGCTGCCCAGATCGCGGGCATTGTCGAGCCCGGTCCGCGCCGCGTCGTCCTCGAGGAGATCGACGTCGTCTTCGAGGACAGCGACCTGGATTTCACGCCCCGGCGCCGATGAGCCCGATGAGCTCCTCGGCGTTACCTACCGCGTAGTCGCGGTAGCAATTGTTCATCAGTACGTGGGTCTCCCCAGCCTGCTCGGCGAGCTCCCGCGCGCACCCGGCGAGTTCGCGAAGCTCGCCATCGTCATACAGGTAGCGAAAGCGCTCGGCGGCGGTGCCGCCCACCCGCTCCCACGCTTCGTCCGAGCGTCCGTGGCAGCGCAACACCGCGGGCTCGTGGGTGACGGCCAAGAGCCGGGGCAGTGCCGAAGCCGGCGGGGCGTCGACGCATACGTAGGCGAGCTCGAGCGACTCGAGCAGAGCGAGCGTGCGCTCGCGGTCACGCGGCGTCGCCGTCCAGCGCGGAGAGCGGAACTCGACCATCGCCGGCAGCCCGTCGAGCCGCTCTGGCAGCCGCTCGAGCTCCTCACGGGCGTCCTTGCGAGGGTGGAACCAGGGCGGGTATTGGAAGAGCAGCGTGGACAGCCGGCCGGCGTCCCGCAGCGGGGCCAGCGCCGAGACGAAGCGCCGCCACGCTTCCTCGAGCGCTTCCGGCTCGAGCTGACGCGCGTAGATCCGTTCCTTCTCGCGGTGCTCCGGAAGGACGCCCTCGCGCAGGTCCTTCCACAGCGAGACGGCGCGCGTGGGGTGGCCGGTGAGGAGCGAGTAGGCCTTGACGTCGAACGCGAATCCGTCGGGGCTGTTGGCCGCCCACAGGGCCGCGGTGCGCTCGGTGGGCGGCGCGTAGTAGGTGGAGTCGACCTCGACGAGCGGGAAATGGGCGGCGTAGAAGGCGAGTCGCTTGGCCGCGGTCATCGTCTGCTTCGGATACCAGTCGCTGTCCTTGACCAGCGTCCGGTCCGTCCACGAGCAGGTGCCCGTGCGCACGACGCCGCGCCCGACGTGCAGGACCGGGCCGAGGACCACGTCTTCGCTCATGTCGCCCAACGTTAGAAAATACCCCGCCCTCCCAGCTAGGGTCTGGCCGCCCCCGACCTACAGGAGACATCGATGGAATACCGGCAGCTCGGCCGCTCGGGACTGCGCTTCTCGAAGCTCATCCTCGGGACGATGACCTTCGGCGGCAGCGGACAGTTCCGCGCCGTCGGGGAGACGGACCTCAAGGGCGCCCGGCGCCAGATCGACATCGCGCTCGACGCCGGCGTCAACGTCATCGACACCGCAGACATCTACTCCTCGGGGGCGTCGGAGGAGATCATCGGCGAGGCGCTCACCGACGGGCGCCGCGACCGGGTCTTGCTCGCCACCAAGGCGCGGTTCCCGATCGGCCCCGGCCCCAACGACGCCGGCCTCTCGCGTCATCACCTGACCCGAGCGTGCGAGGCGAGCCTGCGGCGCCTGCAGACCGACCACATCGACCTCTATCAGATGCACGAATGGGACGGTCAGACACCGCTCGAGGAAACCCTTGCCGCCCTCGACCACTTACTCCAGCAGGGCAAGGTCCGCTACGTCGGATGCTCGAACTTCGCGGGCTGGCAGGTCATGAAGGCGCTGGGAACCGCCCGGCAGAACCGCCTGCCCGAGTTCGTCAGCCAGCAGGTCTACCTGTCGCTGCAGGAGCGCTCGGCCGAGTACGAGATCGTCCCCTCGGCCGTCGACCAGGGCCTTGGACTGCTGATCTGGAGCCCGCTCGCCGGCGGGCTCCTGTCGGGGAAGTACCGCCGGGGTCAGCCCCCACCCGAGGGCTCCCGGCACGCCAGCGAGTGGGACGAGCCACCCGTGTACGACGAGGACAAGCTCTACGACACAATCGAGACCCTGGTCGAGATCGCCGAGGACCGCGGGGTGTCGGCGGCGCAGGTGGCGATCGCCTGGCTCCTCGCCCGGCCTGGGATCACCAGCGTGATCGTCGGGGCGCGCACCGACGAGCAGCTCGTCGACAACCTCGCCGCCGCCACCCTCGAACTCTCATCGGCCGAGCAGGTGCGGCTCGAGGCCGTCAGCCGCCCGCCGCTGCTCTATCCCTTTTGGCATCAGCACAACACTGCGAGCGACCGGCTCAGCGAGGCCGACCTCGCGCTCCTGCGCCAGTATGGCTAGCCGACCGTAATCCCGACCTGCTCATACGCCGCGGCGGGCGCGGACGCGGGCGCTCGCACGAGCCGATTCTCCCGCCGCAGGTAGGCGTAGGCCACCGCCCCGGTCACGAACGTCCCCGCGAGCAGGAGCACCGAGAACCACTGCAGGTACCAGCTCCCGCCGGCCGGGTTGTACACGCTCGCCCGCGGCCACGCCATGTTCACCGTCATGAGCGCGCCGTAGAGCACGGCGGCGAGGTTCACGAGTAGTCCCCACCGGCCCAGGGAGAAGATCTCGCCGTCGGTCTCCCCGCCGATCCCGCCGCGGAGCCGGCGCACGAGCTGGGGCACGGTGACGAACAGGTACGCGGCGTAGAGGGTGACGATGCACGCGCTCGTGAGGTCGGTGAACAGGGCGGGCTTGCCGACGTTGACGAGCAGGAGCGCCGCCGAGAGGACGCCAACGACGAGGGCGGGTGCGATCGGCGCGCCGGTGACCGGGCTGACCTTGGCGAGGGTGCGCGAGAAGGGCAGGGCCCGGTCGCGGGACATCGAGAAGATCATCCGGCTGGCGGCCGTCTGGATGGCCAGGGTGCACACGCAGATGGCCACGGTCACGTCGACGAGGAAGATCTTCCCGACCGTCGTCCCCAGGCGCGAGGTGAGGACGTAGGGCAGGCCGTTGGTCGCGAGCTGCCCGTCGGTCAAGCTCGGCGCCGCCATGATCGCCGCGATCAGAAGCAGCCCGCCGCCGATTCCCGAGGCGGCGAGGGCCTTGATGATCGCCATCGGCGCCGTGCGGCGCGGATTCTTGGTCTCCTCGGAGAGCTCACCGGCGCTGTCGAAGCCGACCATCACGTAGGCGGCCATCAGCGCTGAGACGATGAACACACCGAAGTAGCCGGTGTGGGCGGGCGCGCCCGTTTGGTGCAGGACCGCGCCGGGGCCGCGCTTGGCGTGGACGAAGAGGAGGGCGACGAGCGCGGCGACGCCGATGAGCTCGCAGGTCACGCCGATCGAATTGATGCGGGACATGAGCTTGATCCCGATCGCGTTGATCGTTGTCGTCAGGGCGATGAGAATGGACCCGAGCACGACGGCGTTGCTCGCCCCCGTCGAGGTGGCCAGCGACGGGTTGCCGCCCACGATCTGGAAGCCGCTCCAAATCGTCGGCATCACGACCTGCAGGGCGATGGCCGCCGCCGACACGGTGACGATCTGCGCGATGAGCATCGTCCAGCCCGCGAACCATCCAACGGTGACGGTGGAGAGCCGGCGCGACCACTGGTAGATGCATCCCGAGATCGGATAACGCGACGCCATCTCGGCGAAGCACAGCGCCACGAGCATCTGACCCGCGAACACGAGCGGCCACGTCCAGAAGAACGCCGCCCCGCCGAAGGAGAAGCCGAAGGCGAAGAGCTGGAAGACGGTGGTGAGGATGGAAACGAAGGAGAAGCCCGCCGCGAACGAGGCGTAGGGCCCGAGGCGGCGGCGGAGCTGCTGGGTGTACCCGAAGGTACCGAGATCCTGCTCGTCCTTGACCTGGGAGTCCGTCTTCGAGGCGATCATCGTCATGGTCGCGCAAGTTATGAGCGCGCCCGGGCCGAGTCATTGGCCCAAAGTCCAAGAGGATCCGCCCTGCGTGCCACCCGATGGCCAAGCGCAGCTTCGCAGCACCGCGTTCGCCTACCCGTTTCGCCAGCCCGAGATGAGAAACGCTACCGCCGCACACGCGAACGCCGCGACCAATGTCACATCACCCGTCGCGCCGAGCCACTTGGCGGCTTTGTCGAGCCCGTAGAAAGCACCGCCGTGCCCCGCCCCCACGAGGCTCCCGATTCCGCTGAGGAGGTTCGCGAGGACTAGGGCGCTGAAGCCCCCCGCTAGGAAGCGATCGCGCGACAGTAGCCAGTCCTGCTGCCCGCGATGCTCATAAGTCTGTCCCCTCGTCAGATTTGCCTGGGTCGCATCTACTAGAGCGCCCGAGCGGCGACTATTCCCCCCGGCCCACCCCGCTGACGACAGACGGCCCGTCGCGTGATCGGCGAGGGGGCTCAGAGCATCGGGTACGGATCCCACGCCGGACCCGCCGCCGGCGCGTCCGCCTGCACGATCGCGGCTTCGATCAGCCCGTAGGGGCGGTCCTCGACGCGAAAGATCTCGTTGTCGTTCTCGAGGCCGAAGGGCTCGAGGTCGACGACGAAGTGGTGGCGGTTGGGCATCGACATGCGCACCTCGACGATCTCGGGGCGCTCCTCGATGAGCGCCGAGGCCATCGCGTAGAGCGTCTGCTGCAGCGACAGGCTGTGGGTATCGGCGAAGCGCTCGAGGAGCAGCGAGCGAGCGTCGGTGAACGACTCGAGCCAGTCGATACCGCTCGCGGCCGCATGGCGCCAGCGCGCGGTGACCGAGGTGCAGAGGATCCGGTCGCGGGTCTCCTTGAGCGTCGTGTAGCGATCCTTCAGGTACCCGGTGAACTCCGACCCCGCCGTCTTCAACACCAGCAGGCCCTCGATCCCCGAGATCACCCACTCGCCCTCGGCATCACACACCGCCGTGGCCGTGCGCAGCTCTGCGCCCCTGCCCTTGAACGCGTGCGGGTGCGAAGCCCCCCCAACCGAGAGCCGCTCCCACGCCGCGGACTCGACGTGGACGCGCGCCCGGTGGATGGGGTCAAACTCGGAGACGAAGTGACGTCCCAGGCGAAGCGCGAAGTCCTCGATCTCTCCGACCGGCGCCTGCTTGGCAAAGGCGAAGACGGTGTTCTTCTGGGTATCGGTGGGTACGACATTGGCGTTGTCGCCGGTGACATGAACATCCTGCAAATCCCCAGACAGCGTGATCCCCACGTTGAGGTCGTGGAAGTCGTGCCATCCGGCGGCGCGGTTGACCGCCACCATGCGGATCTCCGATTTCCCGTACTGATTGGCGCCGACAACCACGCTCACTGCGCAACAACGTATCACTGCACGCACGCGACTCCGCATGGCGATGGCGATTTGGCCATCCGGCCATTGTCGCGTCGGGCCCGCCCGCCTAGATTGGCTAGGCCGCTCGCGAGCGAAGGAGATGAGGTGCACATGAGTGACCCCAACGTGTTGGACGCACCGGGCAACCCCACTTATCGCGGCGCAGGGCCGCACCCGGTCGACGAGGTGCTGCCGGCGCGGCAGCTGACGACGCTGGGGCTACAACACCTGTTCATCATGTACGCGGGCGCCGTCGCGGTGCCGCTGATCGTGGGACCTGCCGTGCACCTCGGCAAGCACGACATCGGACTGCTGATCGGTGCCGACCTGCTCGTGTCGGGCATCTGCACCTTCATCCAAGCGGTCGGCATCGGCAAGCTCTTCGGGGTGCGGTTGCCGGTGGTGGCGGGAGCCACCTTCACGGTGGTAAGCCCGATGATCTCGATCACCAATCAGTTCGGCCTGCGCTCGTTCTACGGGGCGCTGCTCATCTCCGGGATCTTCGGTCTCCTCATCGCCAAGCCCTTCTCGATGATCCTGCGCTTCTTTCCACCGCTGGTCACGGGCACGGTGATCGCCGTGATCGGGCTGTCACTGATCGGTGCCGACGTCGGTCTCATCGCCGGCAACGACCCCACCGCTCCAAGCTACGGAGCGGTATCGCACATCCTCCTCGCGGGCTTCGTCGTGCTCATGATCGTCGTGATAACGCGGCTCTTCAAGGGCTTCGTCAGCCAGATCGCCGTTCTCCTCGCGATCCTTCTGGGCACACTCTTGGCGTGGCCGCTCGGGCTGCTGCACTTCACCAGCGTGAACACCGTCAACTGGTTCGGCGGCCCGGCGATCTTCCATTTCGGTGGACCGAAGTTCCAGGCCTCGGCGATCATCTCGATGTGCATCGTGATCCTCGTGACCTATACCGAGTCGACCGCCGACATCCTCGCGGTGGCGGAGATCGTGGGCAAGCCTGTGTCACCCAGCGAGATCGCTCGGGGGCTGCGCACAGACGGGCTCTCGGCCTTCATCGCCAGCTTCACCAACTCGTTTCCCGATACCGCCTATGCGGAGAACGTCGGTATCGTCGGCATGACCGGGGTGCGCAGCCGCTGGGTAGTCGCGGTGTGCGGAGTTTTCCTGGTAATCCTCGGACTGATCCCCAAGGTGAGCCAGATAATCGCCGACATTCCCGGCCCCGTGATCGGCGGCGCGGCGACGGTGATGTTCGCGATGGTGACGGCGATCGGAATCCGCACCCTGGCCAAGGTAAACTTCGAGGGAAACAACAATCTCCTCATCATCGCCGTGTCACTGTCGATCGGACTGATACCCGCGGTCGCTCCCACCTTCTACAGCAAGTTCCCCGCCAACTTCCAGGTCATCTTCGGATCGAGTATCACCTCGACGGTGATCATCGTCTTCGTCCTCAACCTGGTGTTCAACCACTGGGTGAATTGGCCGCCGCGCGCCGGCATGCTGCGCACCGCGATGAGCTACGGCGCCGTCACGCCGGCGGAGACGCCGGCGAGTACCACTTCGGTCTCGACGGTCGCCGAACCGCCGCAGAGCTCCTCGTGAACGTCTCAGGGTGAGCGGCCGCGTCGCGATAGAGCGCTGCTACGTCGCCACCTGTGACGAGAACGCCACCGAGCACAACGACGGGCACGTCGTCTTCGACGGCGGGCGCATCGTCGCAGTGGGGCCCGGTGCCGCCCCGGAACCGCTGCGCGACGGCGTTGTCATCGACGCCTCCGGGTGCCTGGCCACCCCGGGGCTCATCAACACCCATCACCACCTCTATCAGTGGATCACGCGCGGCATCGCCCAGGACGCCACCCTGTTCGAGTGGCTCACCACCCTGTATCCGATGTGGGCGCGGATCGACGATGAGAAGGTCCGTGCCGCGGCGGCTGCCAACCTGGCGTGGATGGCGCTCTCTGGCTGCACCACGACGAGCGATCACCACTATCTGTTCCCGGCCGATGGGGGCGACCTGCTCGCCGCCGAGATCAGCGCCGCCCAGCTCATCGGGGTGCGCTTTCACCCAGCACGCGGGTCGATGGACCTCGGCCAGTCATCGGGCGGGCTCCCGCCCGACTCGGTGGTCGAGGACCGCGACCGCATCCTGGCCGAGACCGAGGCGGCGATCGACCGCTGGCACGACGCCTCGGAGGAGTCGACGCTCCGGATCGCCGTCGCCCCGTGCTCGCCCTTCACGGTGACGGGCGAGCTGATGCGTGAGTCCGCCGAGCTTGCCCGGCGCCGCGGCGTTCGCCTCCATACTCACCTGGCCGAGACGCGCGATGAGGACGAGTTCTGCCGGTCGCGGTACGGGTGCTCGCCCGCCGAGTACGTCGAGGATCTGGGCTGGCTGGCCGATGATGTATGGATGGCGCACTGCGTCCACCTTTCAGACGAGGCGGTCGGGCGCTTCGCCGAGACCGGCACCGGCGTCGCGCACTGCCCGACCTCGAACGGACGCCTCGGGTCCGGGGCGGCGCCGGTCACGGCGCTCCTCGGCGCCGGCGCCCCGGTCGGGCTCGGCGTCGACGGCGCCGCCTCCAAC
>JALYZL010000479.1 GCA_030948875.1 Actinomycetota bacterium | reverse complement strand
GGTGCGCCCGCGTCGGGGATTACTTCCTTCCGCTCGGCCTTGTTCGAGCGTTCGAGATCCTGAGCTGCTGTTCGGCACGGACGCTAGCCGCTGGGCTGAGTACAGTGGCGGGCCCGACGGTGCCGTGTCCGTCTCCGTGCTCGGGATCCCCACGACGTAGGCCGTCGCTGTAGAGCGTAGACCGATCATGAGGACCGCGGAGACGGCGGTCATGCGATGACCTTGTCGCGCCGGGCAACGGCTTCAGTTGCCCGGCGCATGGAGCGGGCACCCGAGCTTTCGCGCGTATGGAGCCGCTGGATCGGTTACGCCGTCGGCGTCGACGCCGGCGGGTAGAAGCCGTGAGAAGGAGACCGTCGCTTGGAGTGGGGGGTGGCCTCTGGCGATATGGAGGCGAACGACCGCCGGTGTCCCTGGTTTGCCGAGTGGCGGCGGTCCATCGAGAAACGCGTCTACGTACGCCGCGTAACAAGGACCGTTGGTCAGAGGAATCTGGCCCCATGCGTTGCCAGCTCCGCCGCCATCCATGGTCACGTAGCCGATCGGGTAGCCGCTTCCGCGACGGGACGGAAGCGTGCGATTCAGTCGAAGATAGACATCGAAGCGCTGTACGCCCGGTTCCATAGCAACGATTGGTGGCCGCGTGAAGCGGTACCCGAGAATCGTTCTCGGGTTGCTGTATCGCACAACAACGGCCGGTCGTGAAGATGCGCTGTGCGGCCGGCCGAGCGGGCGGCTATCGCCGGCCGCCTGCCCACATGCCGTAACGGCTAGAGCAGCAGCGGTCAAGCCCGAAATGCGCACCGTGGCTATCTAGGTTTGTGGGGTGCAGCTCGTCCGCGTGCAGAGGTGTCGCGGCAGGGCGGCGCGCGAGATAAAGACCCAGTTCGGGAATCCGTCACGGCGCTTCCCGACGCGCACCATGACCCAGCGATCGTCTGTGGTCACGTATCGCCATTTGACGAGGAACCCTGCCTTCAGGGTCGCGCCGACTGGATCGATTGGGTTGCGCGGTCCGCTCTCGGCGGGCACTGGGTATGGGTTGGGATACAGATTGGTGAAGCGCTGGGTGTCGGCGATCGTTCTGACGCCGGTCCCATCGGTACAGCTCGCGCAGTTCAGGCCGATCGCGAAGTCTCTCGGCGTTGGTCCGAAGTTGTGTGGACAGAGATCGAACATGTTCGGGCCCAGCGTGGGCACGAAGTTTTTCGCTGAGAGCCAGCCGCAGCGGTCTTGGTAGTCGCCGCCGATGGAGCCCAGCGCGTAGGTCGTGACGCCACGCCCCGAGCCCCGGGTCCGCTTCGTCGTCGATACGTTCATCAGCCAGCTGCTGTGCGCGCTGCCAATCACGTAGGACTGAGGGGCGTTGCGGATCGTCGACCAGCCGTTGTTGATCACGGTGATCCGGTACGGATTGAAGAGACCCAACCCGCTGATGACGGCACCTAACGCGGTCGGCGTAAGCGTCGCCGGTGGTCCCGGGTCATATTCGCCCGGTCCCGTGGTGGAGCTGGCGTCCGTGCCGACACCGGTGCTGGAATCAGGAGTCGCCGCTGCTGGCGCCGGCGTGGCCAGCGCAGAATCCGGGGTCGCCTGGATGCAGCCGGCCGGAAAACCGTTGTCGGTCGGCTGGCAGGCGACGTTGGGGCTATCGCCCGGCGTAAACGCCGTCGAGAGGGCCTGACCGTCTACTGTGGCGGAAACGCTTCCGTCCGCGTCAGAGACGGTCAGCTCAAGGTTGATGACCTCCCCGACGTGGCCGCCGGGAAGCAGGAGTTGTGGGTCAACGGTGGCTTGCCACGCTGTCCACGGCCCGCCGTCGCGCTGGTAGCGCACCTGGTAGCCAGAGATCCCTGGGCCCGCGGACGTCCCGTCGGTTTGAAGCGGCTCGACGGCCGAATCCCATTGAACCAGTGTCTGCGTCGAGGAGGCGTCGAATGCAGCGGTGAAGTTAGGAATCTCCACCGGGAGGGCGCTTGCGGCGACCTCCGGCGGGCTTGCCGGACTATCTGCGGTGGCGGACACCACCTGGAATGACGCGGACGCAGTGCAAGCAACCAAGAGCGTGGCGACGACACGGGACCGGACGTGACGACACCTAATGCCGCGGCGCCGTGCAGCCTTCATCTGGGACAAGATCATCGTTCCTCTCCCGGGGTTTGTCTTTCGACTACCCGCCGGGAAGGCGGTGCCGATGCATGGAGGACGCGTGTCGGCGTAGCATAACTCATCGCCGGGTAAATGTGCCGGATCGGTGAACGGCGAGGGCAATTGCGGCTTGCGCACGCGAACCGAACCGAGCGCAAGGGCGCCCGTGATCCGGACATTTCCCCTGATCTGCCGGTTCTGCCTGTTCTCGGCACTTTGCCGTAGGCTGCTCGACGGTCGCGTCCGCGGAACGGATTCCGGGACGCAGGTGACGTGGAGAGGAACCGGATTGAAGCGGGAGTGGCAGCCGGAGGAGCTGATCGAGTGCTGGACGCTGCTTGACCGCGACCGGCGCCTGGTCGCCAACAAGGCGGGAGCGATGCGGCTCGGGTTCGCGCTGCTACTGAAGTTCTTCGAGCTCGAGGCGCGCTTCCCGCGCGCGGCGGGCGACTTGCCGCCCGCGGTGGTGGAGTACATGGCCGCGCAGGTCAAGGTGCCGGCGCGGGCGCTTGAGTCTTACAAGTGGTCGGGGAGCACGATCGAGTACCACCGCGCGCAGATCCGCGCCGAGCTGGGCTTCAGGGAGGCGACGGTCGCCGACGAGCAGCTGCTGGCGGGTTGGCTGGCCGGCGAGGTGTGCCCGGTCGAGCTTGGCGAGGAGCGCCAGCGCGAGGCCCTGCTGGGACGCTGTCGCACTGAACGGATTGAGCCGCCCGGGCCGTCGCGGATGGAGCGTATCCTCGGCTCGGCGCGCTCGTCCTTTGACCAGGAGTTCACGGCCCGCACCTTCGGACGGCTCTCGGCGGAGTCGATCGAGCGTCTCGAGCGGCTGATCAATGCTGCGGAGGACATCACGCCCGGCGGTCCGGTGGGTTTCCTTGGGGAGCTGAAGTCCGATCCGGGGCGCCTGGGCCTGAAGACGCTGTTGGAGGAGATCGACAAGCTCGAGCGTGTCCGCGCGATCGGCTTGAGCGATGACCTGTTCGGCGACGCGCCGGAGAAGCTGGTCGCGGCCTGGCGGGCGCGCGCGGCAAAGCTCTACCCCTCAGATCTGCGCGCGTCACCACGTCCGGTGCGCCTGACGCTGCTCGCGGCGTTGTGCTGGACGCGGACCGCGGAGGTCACCGATGGCCTCGTCGAGCTGCTCGTGGATCTTGTCCACAAGATCGACACGAATGCGGTGAACAAGGTCGCGGGCGAGTTGACGGCGGACCTCAAGCGCGTCCGTGGCAAGCAGGGCATTCTCTTCCGCCTCGCGGAGGCGGCCGTGGAGCATCCCGATGACCTTGTTCGGGACGCTCTGTACCCCGTCGTCGGCGAGGCGACGTTGCGTGAGCTCGTCAAGGAAGCGAAGTCCAACGACCGCGTGTTTGCGCAGCGCGTGCGCACGTTTCTGCGTTCTTCCTACTCCAATCATTACCGGCGGATGTTGCCGCGGCTGCTGGGCGCGCTGGACTTTCGCTGCAACAACACCGCCTATCGGCCGGTCATGGACGCGCTTGCGGTCCTCGCGCGGTATGCCGAGCATCCAGCGCGCGAGGGGTGCTACCCGCCGGGGGAGCAGCCGCCGATCGACGGGATCGTGCCCCGCGAGTGGCGCGACGCCGTCGTTGACGAGCACGGCCAGGTCCAGCGCGTCCCCTACGAGCTGTGCGTGCTGCGCGCGCTGCGCGAAGCGATCCGCCGCCGCGAGGTGTATGTCCTGGGCGCGAACCGGTGGCGTAACCCCGAGGATGACCTTCCAGCCGGATTTGAGCAGGCTCGCGAGATGCATTACGCCGCGCTGCGCCAGCCGCTTGACGCGACCGCCTTCGTCAGCGACCTTCAAGATCGCCTGCGCGACGCGCTCACCGGGCTGGATGCCGGTCTCGCCGAGGCGACGACAGGCGGCGTTCGAATCGTCACGCGCCGCGGCGATCCATGGATCAGCGTGCCGAACCTGCGGGCGCTCAAGGCGCCAGCGAACCTTGATGCGCTGAAGGCCGAGATCGAGCGTCGGTGGCCGCTGGATCTCCTGGACGTGCTCAAGGAGGGCGACTACCTGACCGACTTCACCAGCGAGTTTCAGACTGTCGCGTCGCGGGAGATCACGAGCCGCGACACGCTGCGCCGCCGGCTGCTGCTGGTGCTCTTCGCGCTCGGCACGAACGTCGGGATCAAGGCGATCGTCGACAGCGCCACAACCGGGGAGAGCGCCGGCGCGATCGAGACCGAAGCCGCGCTGCGGCGCGTGCGGCGTCTCTACGTCAACCGCGAGAACCTGCGCTCGGCGATCACCCGCGTCGTCAACGAGACCCTCGCCGTCCGCGAGTCCGAGTGGTGGGGGCAGGGCACGGTCTGCGCGTCGGACTCCAAGCAGTTCGGGTCGTGGTCCTCGAACCTGATGACCGAATGGCACGCCCGCTACCGCGGGCCCGGGGTGATGGTCTACTGGCATGTCGAGCGCGACAGCGCCTGCGTCTACAGCCAGCTGAAGACGTGCTCAGCCTCGGAGGCCTCGACAATGCTCGAAGGGCTCCTTCGCCACGGCACCGACGCCCAGCTCGAGAGCAACTACACCGACACGCACGGCGCCACCACGACGGCATTCGCGTTCTGCGACCTCCTTGGCTTCCGCCTGCTGGCGCGGATCAAGCGGATCGGCGCCGCCCGTCTCTACGGGCCCGGGCTGCCCGGCGACCCGTCATGGAAGAACCTCAGCCGCGTGATCTCCGGCCGCCCGATCGACTGGGAGCTGATCGCCCGCCAATACGACCAACTCGTCAAGTACGCGACCGCGCTGCGCCTCGGGACCGCCGAATCCGAACAGGTCTTGCGGCGCTTCGCCCGCGGCGGCCCCAGACACCCCACGGCCCTCGCGCTCGAGGAACTCGGGCGCGCCGCCCGCACGATCTTCATCTGCGAGTACCTCGCAAGCGAGGATCTGCGGCGCGAGATCCACGAAGGCCTCCAGGTCATCGAGACCTGGAACAGCGCGAACACCGCGATCTGCTACGGCAAGAACAGCGAGCTGACCGGCGAGGACCGCGAGGACCAGGAGATCACGATGCTCTCGCTGCACCTCCTTCAATCGACGCTGGTGTACATCAACACGATCCTGCTACAACGCGTCCTCGCCGACCCCGCTTGGGGCGGACGGCTGACCGCCGAGGACCGCCGCGCACTGACCGCCCTGTTCTGGAGGCACGTCAACCTGTACGGCAAGTTCACGCTTGACATGGACCGCCACCTCGACCTCGGCCCGATCACGGCCGCCACGGCGCTATGACCGGCCCGCCGAACCCGCCGACCGCCGACCCGGTCCTCAAACGCACGCCGTCCAAGCGCAAAGCGCGCGAGCTCGCCAAGCACCTGCGCGGCGAGCACCCCGACTACACCTACCTCAAAGCCGTCTTTCGCGACCTGCGGGCCGAGCTCGGCGTCGACGTCCAACGCGAGCCGAAACGACTCCCCTACGTCCCGACTGAGCACGAGATCCGCCGCTACTACGACACCGTCTGGGCCGCCCGCCGCGGACCCGACATCGTGCTCATCAAGACCCTCCTCTACACCGGCGTGCGCGTCTCCGAACTCGTCGCGATACGCCTCACCGACGTCGACCTCGACGCCTGCCGCATCCGCATCACCCAAGGCAAAGGCGCCAAAGACCGCTACGTCCCATACCCCACCGCGTTCAAAGAGACGCTCGCGCTGCACATCGATACGCAGCGCTCCAAACACGCCCAGCACCTCTTCGAATCGAGCTGGAAGAAGCCCTACAGCACCCGCGGCGTCCGCGCAATGCTCGCCCGCTACGCCGAAAAGGCCGGCCTCGCGCACAACATGCCGCCCCACCGCCTGCGCCATTTCCTC
>JALYZL010000470.1 GCA_030948875.1 Actinomycetota bacterium | reverse complement strand
GCGAGACGCTCCGCCCGGCGGCCTAGCCCCCACCAACGTTCGCGCCCCCACTCACGTTGGCCCCCGACGATGGTAAGAGCGCCAACCTCGCTCGCTGATACATGAATAGGCGCCCTACGGACCGCATCCCGTTCGCGAGCCGACGCGTTGACCGCTCTCGACGCCCCGGATGGCTCGGAGGTGCTGGGCGAGGGCCGACGAATCGACCGAGCCTGCAGGGAGCTCGACCACGAACGACGTCGTGCCCGAGAAGGTGTGGTTCTCCCACCCGGTCGCGGTCCCGGGCAGGAACGCCAGGCACGTTGCGCGCAGGCCGGCAAGATGCGCGTAACGGCGAGCGACGCCGCGGTCACCACCAGCCATGTCGACGACGTCCAGGTGCTGGTGGTACCAGATAGTGACCGCCGGCTTGATGCGACGGATGAGCTTCACCGCGGTACGCGTCTCAGGCTCTGACAGGGGATGCGGCCCCGAGTAGTACGTAGGGTCCGAGATCGGCTGCCACCGGTATGGGAAGTTTCGGTTCAGGTCCACGCCGTCGGCGTTCTGGCGCGTGCCCGCAGCAGTGCCGTCGGGGTTCATCTCGCCCACCAGCCACAGCTGAATCCCCTTGAGCACGGAAAGACGAGCCACGGCGGACAGGATCGCCAGGCCACTGCACTCGTTCCCGTGGATGCAGCCGACCAAGAGAATCTTCCGCTGCGCGCGATCCGGCCCGACCACCCTGGCGATGATCGCCCGCCCCTTCACCGAGTGACCGATCACCGCCAGCCGCGCCCGCGCGAGCGGCGCCCGCGCCGCCCGCGCGTGCGGCGCGGCCTGCGAGACCTGTGAGACCGCGAGCACCGCAAGCGCGCACGCCAACGCCACTCCGCCAGCGGTGGCCCCGGACAATCGGTCGGGCAGTGCCCTGCGCCCTACGAGCCTACGCACCCTCGAAGGATCCCACAGCCAGATCACACCGATCGGGTGACGACGCCTCACCCCCATGAAGTGCTACTCGCGGGTTTCCGCGGAAACGCTCAGAACACCTGTTCGCACCCTTCACGCGGCGGCCACGCCGAGCCGCGTCCCGATCGTGCGTGCGGCCTCGGCGAGCTCGGGCGGCCCGAGGATCTCGATCGGCTCGTCGAGCAGCGCCATCCAGACGAGGAACTGTCGTGACCAGGAGCCACGTGTACTCACGATGCACGCGTCCTCGCCGTCGGGCTCGATCGTCGCGTAGCGCTCCGGGATCCGGCGGCCGGCCTGCGCGACGGGGAGCCCGAGCCGGATCCGACCGGGGGCGGCGGTCTCCTCCGCGCCGCTCGTCCGCAGCTGCCGCTTGACGTAGGCGGTCGGGTCTCCCCCGGGCACCGTCCGTCGCCGCCCGCGTCCCCCGGGTCGCAGCCTCCCGCCGATCCGGTCGACCCGGAACGTGCGCCAGTCGTCCCGGTCGATGTCGAAGGCCACCAGGTACCAGCGATAGCCGCTATAGACCACGGCGCAGGGTTCGGCCTGGCGTTTGCTGGCGGTCTTGTCCTTGGCCACGTAGGCGAAATGCAGTCTCGTCGCGTCGCGGCAGGCTCCCGCCAGGGTGGCCAGAACGTCAGCGTCGATCGGCGGACCGTCGCTTGCGAAGGCCGAGGTGGCGTCGCTCAGCGCCCTGACCCGGCGCCGCAGCCGTGTGGGCAGGACCTGCTCGAGCTTGGCCAGGGCGCGGACCGAGGTCTCCTCGATCCCGGCGATCGACCCGGACGCGGCCGTGCGCAGGCCGACGGCGACGGCAATCGCCTCAGCGTCGTCGAGCAGAAGCGGCGGGAGCTCGCCTCCGGCGCCCAGGCGATAGCCCCCGGCGACGCCAGGCGCGGCCTCGACGGGGTAGTCGAGCGAGCGCAGCTTGTCGACGTCGCGCCGAATCGTTCGCGGCCCCACCTCGAGGCGATCGGCGAGCTCCTGGCCCGTCCATTCGCGACGCATCTGCAGCAGCGACAGGAGGGCGAGGAGGCGGGCAGACGTCTGAACCATCGTGACGCACAGCCTCCCACATATTGCGGACAATTGGTGACCGCAATGGGCTTGCCCAGGCCCTATTCAGGACCGTAGATGACCGCAATTGTCGAGCGGGTACGGCCATGTCAACACTCACTCGCACTCCCCCCTCGCCCGTCTAGCGAGCGGCCGGCAGGCCGCGCAGTCTGGCTCGGCTTCTTCGTCGTGATCGTCTCCGCCGTGATGGATCTGCTCGATTCGACGATTGCCCAGACGGGGGCGCCCACGATCCGCCGGGACCTTGGCGGCTCCCTAAGCGGACCTCGAATGGATAACCGGCGGGCGGTGGCGTGACCGCCTGGAACCTCGCGGGGCCGCTCGCGATCACCGGCTTTGGCATGGGGATGGTGTTCGTACCCCATGTTCGACGTGATCCTCGCCGGGGTTGCCCCCCACGAGCTCGGATCGGGCTCCGGCCTGCTCGAGTCAGTCCAGCAGCTCGCGATGTCGGTCGGGATCGCCCGCCCTCACCGCGTTCATTAACACCGCGCGCCCCGACCAACGATCCAAAGCCTTCACACAGGCTCGACTGAGGCTCAAGGATCTACCGGCCAAGGCGAGAGCGATCAAGTGCCTCCCGCGTGACGTCGCGCTCGTGAGGGAGCCCTCCTCACCCCAACGGCAAGCGCACCGTGAACCGGCCGCCCGCGCCGCCGCGCTCGTGGCCGACGTCTCCTCC
>JALYZL010000458.1 GCA_030948875.1 Actinomycetota bacterium | reverse complement strand
GTCTCGGGGCGGGTTGAGCGTAAACGTGACCCGACAAGCCGAGAGGCCTAACTCCGGAGCGGTCTCTGGAGGTCGGATGCTTCGTGGGTGTTCGAGCGATTTACAGAGCACGCTCGCCAGGTGGTCGTCCTCGCCCAGGAGGAGGCGCGGATGCTCAAGCACAACTACATCGGCACCGAGCACATCCTGCTGGGCTTGCTGCGCGAAGAGGAGGGGCTCGCCGCCCGCGTGCTCGAATCTTTGGACATCACCATCGAGCACGTCCGCGCGCAGGTCGTTCGGATCGTTGGCGCCGGCGAAGAGGCCACCAGCGGTCAGATCCCGTTCACGCCGCGCGCCAAGAAGGTGCTCGAGCTCGCGCTGCGCGAAGCGCTGAGCCTCGGCCATAACTTCATCGGCACCGAGCACATCCTGCTCGGGCTGGTCTCGGAGAATGAGGGCGTCGCCGCCCGGATTCTGCTCGACTTCGACGCCAACGCCAAAACGATCCGCAACGAGGTGATCGGAGGCCTTCCCGGCCCGGGGCCGGACGCAGACCCTATGAAGCCCGCATCGCTCGCCAGGTGATCGTCTCGACCTGGCTTGGGGGGGCTGGGCGGCATCCTGAATGGCTTAACGCCCGAGGTCCAGCGCGAGCTTGAGCGAGCGCCTGACACCGGGGATCTCCTGCTCGCGCTCGTCTGCGCCTCGGACACGCTTGCCGCCCAGACGCGACGCGAGCTGGGAATGAACCTCGACGAACTGACGGGGGTGAGCGAGCGCCTGCGGGCCGAGGCATTGCCCGTTAAGGAGGGACTCTCCCGGCGCATCGAGGAGGTGCGTCGGGAAAAGGAGCTGGCGATCGAGACTCAAC
Source organism: Actinomycetota bacterium (assembly GCA_030948875.1). Lineage (GTDB taxonomy): Bacteria > Actinomycetota > Thermoleophilia > Solirubrobacterales > Solirubrobacteraceae > Palsa-465. The sequence continues at coordinate 1,495 of JALYZL010000458.1, read as the reverse complement.
ACTTTGGGGTGAATCGCCCTGGCTTTGATGGAGGCTCTGGCGTTTTGCGATCTGGCCAGGCTTCGGCGGCCTGGTGCGCAGCGTAGTCGTCGGCGTGGCGTGGCGTTGTCGGTGTTGATGTTGTTGGTGTTGATGTCAGTCAGCCATTGCTCTGTCCGGGGCGGCGTCCTCGGAGAACGGAGCGGCGGCGGTCAAAGGGGTAGCGGTGATCGGAGGGGGTCGAGGAGGGGCGACTCGGGCGATTTCGTCCTCGACCGCATCGGGGTGAGGCTGTGGGAGGCGCTCGGCGGGCTTGCGAGCCGGCTCGGCGACCGGTAGCACCCCCGGATCACGGCCATCGTGGACGACGCGAGCGGCGTGAAGCGCTTCGAACTCGACGGGCGGCAGGTCGCCGAGGTAGCCGTGCAGCCGTTGGGTGTTGTGCCAGTGCACCCAGCCAAGCGTCGCGAGCTTGACCTCCTCGATCGTCTTCCACGGCCCGGTGCGGGCGGGGCCGCGGATCAGCTCGGCCTTGTAATAGCCGTTGACCGTCTCGGCCAGCGCGTTGTCATAGCTGTCGCCGACCGTCCCGATCGACGGGGTCGCGCCGATCTCCGCGAGCCGCTCGCCGTAGCGAATCGACGTGAATTGGCTGCCGGCGTCGCTGTGGCAGCGCAGCCCCGGGTGGTGCAGCCCACGGTTCCAGCGGGCCATCTCGATCGCGTCGAGCACCATCGGCGTGCGCATGTGCCCCGCCACGCGCCAGCCGACGATCATCCGGCTGAACGCGTCGACGATGAAGCACACGTAGGCCACGCCGGCCCACGTCGAAACGAACGTCAGATCGGTCACCCACAATTCGTTGGGGTTGCTGGCGGTGAACTGGCGCCCCACGAGATCCGGATGCCGGCCAGCGCCCTGCTCCCGACGAGTCGTGCGAACCCGCTTGGAACGCAGCGCCCCCTGGATCCCGGCCTGGCGCATCAACCGGGCAGTCTGATCCCGGCCGATATCGATCCCGGCGCGCCGCGCGGTCTTCCACAGCTTCCGCGACCCGTGGACCTGGTAGTTGTCCTTCCAGATCTCCGTCAGCCGCGGCGTCAGCTCGCCATCGCGCCGCGCCCGCAGCGACGGCGGCCGGTCACGAGCGGCGTAGTAGCTGCTCAGAGCCACCTGCAACACCTCGCAGATGGGCTCGACCCCGAGCCGGCGACCCTCCACCACATCATCCTTATTGCCGTCGATGAACACGGCTACCTGCGCTGCTGGCGGTCGAGCTCCGCCCCGAAGAAAGTCGCAGCCCGCCGCAAGATCTCGTTCGCGCGGCGCAACTCACGCACCTCCTGCTCAAGCTCCCGCACCCGAGAGGCCTCCTCGCTCCAGACCCCCGGCACGGCACCCTCATCAATGTCGGCCTGCTTGACCCAGCTGCGCACCGACTCCACGCCATAGCCCAGCTGCTCCGCGACCCTGCGGACCGTCCCGGTCGTCGTCCCAGTCTCCGCCCGCAACGAGC
>JALYZL010000441.1 GCA_030948875.1 Actinomycetota bacterium | reverse complement strand
GTGGTCTGTAGCGAAATACGGCCTGCGACCACGTTTCGGCTCTCGGTTTTGCGCGTGGGCTGTCGGGGCGCTCGGGGGAGCGCCTGCGGCCTGCGGTGGGTGAGAAACGGCTGGCTAGCGGTGGGTTATGCGGCGAGGTCCCGGGGCTGGTCTGCGGGTGTGAGCGTGACCTGGTGTCCGAGGGCTTGGAGTTGGCGGACGAGGCGTTTGGTGAGCCGGTCAGGGTTCTGGCGGATGAAGTAGTCACCGCCGAGGTCGCGGTAGAGCTCGCCGGTCTGGAGCATGTGCCAGGTGGCGGTGAGGATCGAGTGCCCGACGGCGGTGACCGCTTTGCTGTGGCCGCGGCGGCCGCGTAGGCGCTGGTACTGCGCGGCGAGGTAGGAGTCCTTGCTGCGGGCGGCCGCGTTCGCGGACTCGTTGAGGGTCGCTCTGAGCCACTTGTCGCCCTTGCCGGTCTTGCCCGAGCGTCGTTTGCCGGCGGACTGGTCGTTCCCGGGGGACACTCCCGCCCATGACGCGAGGTGCTTGGGCGTCGGGAAGGCGCTCATGTCGACGCCGATCTCGGCGATCATCACCTCGGCGGCGCGCTGCTTGACGCCCGGGATGCTCATCAGCAGATCACGCTGTTGGACGAAAGGGCGGATCTGCTCCTCGATCTCCGCAGACAGCTGGTCGATCGCTTCGTCGAGGAAGTCGATGTGCGCGAGGATCCGCCCGACGATCAGCGCGTGCTCATCCTTGAAGCGGCCGACGAGCGCCTCCCTGAGCGCCGGGATCTTCTTGCGCAACTGCCCACGCGCGAGCTCCGCGAGCACGTTCGGGTCGGTCGTGCCCTGAACGAGCGCGTCGAGCATGTCCCGGCCAGACTTGCCGAGGATGTCGCTCGCGACGCACCCGAGCTTGATTCCCGTGTCCTCGAGGATCTTGTGCAACCGGTTCGCCTCCCGCTGGCGATCAGAGATCTGCGTCTTGCGATACCGCGTCAGATTCCGTAGCGTGCGGATCGGCTTCGGCGGCACGAAGCTCGCCTTCAACAGCCCGGCCTCCAACAGCTGACAAAGCCACTGCGCGTCCTTGATATCGGTCTTCCGCCCGGGAACCTGCTTCACGTGGCGAGCGTTGACGAGCATCAGCTCGAAGCGATCCTCGAGCACCGCCCACACCGGCTTCCAATAAACGCCGGTCGCCTCCATCGCGACCTGCTTGACTCCCAGCGCCTCAAGCCAGTCCCGCAATGCCAACAGACCATGAACAGTCGTCTGAAACTCCGCCATCTGCTCTTCCAGCTCCCGACCCTGCCAGACGCGAACGCACGCGGTCACGCTCGCCTTATGCACATCCAGCGCGCCCGGGCGCTCAACAATCCGCTCCATCACCAGCTCCCTTCAATCGAGATCGACAATCGATCGCCGCCCGCGGGAGCTTCGCGTTACAAGCGATGCTGTAGCTCGTGCTCAAGGCAACAGTCCGGGGTTCCGGCCAAAGCCCCCACGCCAGACTTAACGACAGGCTCAACAAGCACCAAGAACAAGTCGGCGTCGGCGCGCGGCCCGAGAATCGTGAGCCACCACACCCCGACCCGCCACCCCCGCAACACCAATTTCATCCCCCGCGGGTGGCGAAGCCCCGCCATGATGACTTAACGGCCATCATGCGGCCGGAAAGACCACCGGCTCCGCTGGCGACCGAGAAAAGTCACGCATACGTGACAGCCGTGACAGCCCGCCCGATGTAGCGCGCCGCGGGCCGGCTGCGCTCGACGCGTGGCCCCGCGCCGCGCCGCTCCCCGCCGCTCGACGCGTGGCCCGCACCGCGCCGTACCGCCCACCCTTCACTCCAGCCCTTCGACGATCTCGTTGGCCTGCGACCACTGATCGGGCGGGACGACGAGGTAGACCTCTCCCCGGCCGAAGCGATCGAGCGGGTGGTCGGCGACGCAGCTCGCGTCGACCCCAAGCGCTCGGAGCTGGTCGCGCCACGCCACCGCCGTCTTCTCATCTTCGAGCACGGTGACCGTCTCCCAGCCCTCGAGCCGCGGGTCGCCGATCGAGACCGCCGGCTCCTTGCCGGTGCGACCTTTGGGGAAACGGGGGATAGCCACCGCGTCAGCCCGGCCGCGGACCCTCGGCCATCCGAGCGCCCAGCGCCATCAGCGCCTGCATCGGACGGGCCATGACTGTGAAGGTGCTGATGCGGTCGCTGTCGTCGAGCTGCACCAGGTCGACGCCGCGCAACGTTTCCTCGCCTACCTTGGCCTCGAACACGAGTCCGAAGAGCTGCCCCTGATCGTCGGCCAGGAGGTGCGTATGGCGGAATTCATCGCACGCGCTCTCAACCGCTCGCAGGGCAGCGGCCACGGCGTCTCGACCAACCAACGGCTCGTCGCTGGCGGGGTTGAGAAACACGACGTCGGGAGCCAACTCGGCCGTCGCTGCGCTCACGTCGCGAGCTGTCGATGCTGCCCAGAAGCGCTCAACGGCGTTCATTGAGTCGATGATGCACGAATCTCGTCAGTTGTCACGGCCGGGGCTTGATCTCGTGTCCCGGACCTGTATAGGATCGGCACGCGCTTGTTGGGGCGGCACTCGGGGAAGGGTTGAGATGGCAAACGAGGTAGGGAGGGTTGGTAGCGAAGCTGGGGAGGCGCTCCGCCAGAGCGCGCACGAGGCCGGCCTCGAAACGACGGATGCGCCCCGGCAGGGTCCTTTGGAGCTGCACGTGTGCATCGGGCTCAACGCGTGCAAGAACCACGACGTAAAGGGCAACGCCCCGATGGCCGGCATGGGCGAGTGCGCGACCATCAACCATGTCTGCCACGGTGACGGCGAGTGCCGCGGGCAGGGCGGGTGCGGCTACGCAGGCAGCAATTACGAGCAGTCAAAGCCGGGTGACCAGTCGTGCCGGCAAAACGGTAGCTGCGCCGCGCCGATCAATGAGAGCCGTGTGTTCTCGGCAGGGCCCTACAAGGGCAAGAGCGTGTGGCACCGTGCGCGGAAGATCTTCGAGGCGCGCATGTACGACGCCGGTGTCCCCTTCGGCCCGTCGCCCGGGGAGGGGTATCCGGACGACCTCGTACCGCCGTACGAGGCCGTGGGCCAGGGTCCGTGCCAGGGCAAGAAGGCGAAGCAGTGAGCGCACCGGGGCCCCGGCTCGGATATCCGAACCTCGGGCTCGGCGTCGGACTCCGCTCCGGACACTTCTCCTACCTCGAGGAGAACGAGCCGGACGTCGACTGGTTCGAGGTCATCCCCGAGAACTTCATGGACTCCCACGGCCGGGCGCGGCACGTACTCGAGCTCATCGCCGCCCGCTACCCAGTCGTATTGCACGGGCTGTCGCTGTCGATCGGTAGCACCGACCCGCTCGATCTCGACTACCTGGCACGTCTGAAGGAGCTCGCGGCGGAGGTCGACGCCGTGTGGCTGTCTGATCACGTGTGCTGGACCGCGGTCGGCGGCGTGAACACGCACGAGCTCGTTCCGATTCCCTTCACCGAGGAGTCGCTCGCGCACGTCATCGCACGGATCGCTGTCGCGCAGGACTTCCTCGAGCGCCCGGTGGTGCTCGAGAACCCGAGCAGTTACATCACGTTCACGGAGTCGACGATGTCGGAGGCCGAGTTCCTTGCCCGCATGGCCGAGGAGTCCGGCTGCGGCCTGCTGCTGGACGTCAACAACGTCTACGTCTCGTCAGTCAATCACGAGTTCGACCCGGTCGCGTACCTGGGCTCGCTGCCGCACGGGCGGGTGGTGCAGATGCATCTCGCCGGTCACGACAACGTCGGCACGCACGTCATCGATACCCATGACCGCGCGGTGGCCGACCCGGTCTGGGACCTGTACGTCGCCGCCGTCGAGCTGGTCGGGCCGGTCTCGACGATGATCGAGTGGGACGACAACCTCCCGCCGTTCCCGGAGGTCCATGCGGAGATCCTCAAGGCGCGGCGCTTCGTGGAGGCGGTCGGTGTCTGAGCCCGTTGAGCTGGCGCGGCTCCAGGAGTGGCTTCGGGCCATCATCACGCACCCGGATGGCGCCGTCGCGGGACTGGCGTCGCGAGCCGCCCGTCGCCATCTCAACGTTGCTCCCGGAGATCTCGACGCGGTCGTGCGCTCATCCTCCCGGCTCAGCGCCGGGCAGCGGCTCGAGCTCTATCACCGCAGCCACTACCTGCGCCTGCTCGAGGCGATGCGCGTCAGCTACCCGGGCCTGCGCCACATGTTGGGGAACGAGCTGTTCGAGGACTTCGCCCTGGACTATCTGCGCGCGCGACCCTCGCGCAGCTACACGCTTCAGCGGCTCGGAGAGGAGTTTGCCGACCACCTGGCCGCCACCCGCCCAGACGCCGACGGCACCCCCGAGGCCTGGCCGAGCATGATGATCGACCTGGCGCACCTCGAGCGAACCTTCGCCGAGGTCTACGACGCGCACGGGACCGAGGATGAGCTGGTGCCCGCAGCCGCCGACCTCCCGCTCGAGCCCGATGCCGGCTGGCTGAAAGCGACCGTCGAGCCTGTGCCCTGCTTGCGCCTCGTTCGCTCGTCGTTCGCGGCCGTCCCGTACCTCAGCGCCGTTCGACGTGGCGAGGACCCACCCTTACCGGTGCCAGCCGCCAGCTTCGTTGCCGTGACCCGCCGCGACTACGTTGTCACGCTGACGGCGCTTGACGGGCGGCAATACCGACTGCTTGACAGCCTTGTGCGTGGCGCCCCCATCGGCGACGCGGCGGTCGCGGCCGGGCTCGACGGCGCCGAGAGCTGGCTCCTTGTCCGCCACTGGGCAGACGGCGCGTTCTTTCGCTGCCTGGCGCCGCCTGCGTCGGTCGGCGCGCGCGAAGGCGAACCAGTCAAGGAGCCGGTGACGCCGTGAGCGCCGTGCTCAAGCTGCCTATCGAGGCCCAGAAGCCGATCACCACCCTCAAGCAGCTGCACGTCCATCTCTACCAGGCCGCCCAGGTCGAACTGTCGACCATCCCGCTCTACCTCTATGCGGCGTACTCGATCCAGACCGCCGGGGACTACCAGTGGGATCCCGGGATCTCCGCGTTCCGGACGATTCGGAGCGTGGTGATCGAGGAGATGCTGCACCTGTGCCTCGTCCGCAATCTCATGGTCGCGACGGGCGCGCCGCGGTTCGCCTTCTACGACGAGGATTTCGTCACGACGTATCCGAGTCCGATGTTGCATCGTACCCCGAAGCTGATGCTGCATCTCGAGCCGTGCACGAAGAGGCTGATGAAGCGGACGTTCATGCCCTTGGAGCTTCCGGCGAAGACCAACGATCCACCCCAGCCGCACGATTACAACACGCTCGGCCAGTTCTACGGCGCGATTACGGCCGGGCTCGAGCGACTCTCTGGGCCGAGGTTGTGGAAGCGGCCACGGGGTGACCTGCAGTACTCGACCAGCTATTGGAACGAGGACGGCGGCGGCAAGCCCGTGTGCGTGCTCGATCTGCAGACCGCGCTCCAGGCGATCCAGACGATCGTCGAACAAGGCGAGGGTTCCAGTCCCGGGGACCCGATGGTGCCCCTCGCCCCCGCGGCACCGACGTTCGGTTTCGAGGAGTACTCGCACTACGCGAAGTTCCAGCGCATCGCCGACGGCATCGATCCGATCCACAGACTCTGGCCGGTCGCCACCGATCCCAAGGCGGCCGACTTCGACGGCCCTGTGCGTGGGCTCGTGGACCTGTTCAACGCCGCCTACTGCTACGTGCTGTGCATGATCGACGCGCTCTACGCGACCTCGGCGAGCACGGTCATCGCCGGCAAGCGCAGCACGCGCTACGGGCTCGAGCGCACGTTCGTCGCGGCCATGGGCGGCTTGCTTTTCCCGATCGCCGATCAGCTCGTGCGAACGCCCACCAAGAAGGGCTCGCGGACGCACGCTGCGCCGACTTTTGAGTTCTACAAGTTCCATGACCGAGGCCCCAAGAAGGATCAGCTGCTCGCGATCTGCGACGAGCTGCTGGGGGCGTTCCCAGCACTGGGCGGCGACGACGGCGCTCGCCGCCTGCTCGAGAGGCTGCCCTCGGTCTAGGGGCACAGACCACGTACGACACCGTAAGGAGTGACTATGACACCCATTGTCGAACTCGATCCCGACTTCGCCTTCCAGGGAACTGCCGAAGCCGCAGGTGCGCTTGTTGCTCAGCCCGCTCTCCAACCCGCGGATCCGCTCGGACCGCTCACGGAGCTGCCCGGCCCAGGGACGCTTGCCGGCACGTGGGTCGGGCATGGGTTCAACACGATCTGGCGACCGCATCGCGCATCAACCGGGCAAGATCGCTTCCTCGAGCTCAATCGCACCGACGAGAAGCTCGTGTTCACGAGGATCAACGGGCCGATCCCGAACCGGGGACTGGCGATGCCGGACATTGACATGTTCGGGGTCACCTACCTGCAGCAGATCAACGAGGCGGGCCATCCAACCCAGGGGCTGCACATTGAACCCGGCATCTGGGCCCACGTGCCCCAGACCAGCGATCCGACCGAGCCTCCCACGGTGGTACGGATGGCCTCGATCCCGCACGGCACGGTCATCCTCGCGCAGGGCATCTTTCAACCGGTCCCGGGAGGTCCTCAAATTATCCCGGACAACAACATCCTGCCGTTCTTCTTCGGAAGCCCTCCGCCCGCCAACGGCGCCTTTCACAGCGTCGCGCAGACGTTCCCCGAGCTCGACCTGTCGATTCCGACCCAGTTCCGCTCCTTGTCTCCCGGGGTGACCCAGGACATGATCAAGAACCCTAACCTCGTCCTCCAGGAGGCGCTCGCGAACTCGCTCCAAGGGACGACCATGAAGAGCAGAACCTTCCTACATGTCTCGACCACCGGCCAGCTCATCAAGGGCGGCGGAGGTACCGCCAACACGGCTTTCCTGGCCTCGAGCCACAATCCACCCGGCGGCAACGCCCGGTCCGCCCATGTCGAGGCGACCTTCTGGATCGAGACCATCGCCGGGACGGGAGGCAACCCCGACACGCATCAGCTGCAATACACGCAGCTCGTAATGCTTGATTTCAACGGCATCCACTGGCCTCACGTCACCGTTGGCACGCTGCGCAAGCAGTGATAGCGCGCGCTAGGGCAGCAACTCGCCCGACAGAAACGGCCGAGAACGTTCGCGGTGATTCAGCGACACATTGTCGTCGTAGTCGCTGTGGGAGCGGCTGGCCGTCCAGGCGATCGAGCCGACGGAAAGAAAGACACCGCGGCGGCCGCGCCTCCGCCCTGCCGGTCGGAAACAACACCGCGATCCGCTTTCGGGCCAGTCGCCATCCTCCGCACAGGCTGCCCGGGTCTCGACCCCGAGCGGCGAGTACATGTCGGAGGCACCAGCACTACCGGATCCTCATGTGACGGTGATGTTCCCTTGATCTCCATGCTGAACAATAAAGTGCGACGTTCTACATACGAACCGATACGAGAGTGAGGCGTATGAACACCTCCCACCGCCACGACTCGAGATTCAACGGGACGACGTTGGCTCCACCGCGACGTGAGCTCCACCGGCGAGATCGTCACTGCCCGCCCCACACTTGGGACTGTCCGGTCCTGATGAAGCTCGATCCCCTCGCTGTCGCCTGGACATGCGGAAGCTGCGGCGCAATCACCAAGACGCCGGTCGGCGCGCCTCGACCTCATGGCTCAGGAGTCCCCGTAGCCTGACCGGAGCACTCCGGTCGGGGGTCAGACGACTGACCTCGATCCCGCCCGTCTCGGTAGACCATCGCCTAGGCTGAGCCGATGCGATCTCGGGGCTTGCTGTGTGCCATCGGCTTGGCGCTAACGATCGCGGGCTGCGGCGGGTCCGGGTCCGGCGCCAGCGGCGACAAGTCGGCTGCGGGGGTCAGAGCCACGATGCGCGTCTACCTCGAGGATCTCAAGGACAACCGCGGAGTCGACGCCTGCGACCTGATGACCGTCGCGGCGAGGACGACAGAGGGTCGAGGCAATCCCGCGGCTTGCGCGGCCCACATCCTGCTCGTCCGGTCCTTTCTCGGGCCGAAGGGAATTGCGACCCTCGAAGGCAAGATCGCCCAGCTGCCGATCACGGTCGCCGGAAACCATGCAACGGCGCCGCCGCTGACCGGCAGCGGTTCAAGCGCCAACTTCCTGTATAGCGGCGGGCACTGGCTCATCGGCAAGTAGCAACCATCGGCCGCGGTTTCGGGCACCCGCTAGACCGGAAGCCCTCCGCTACCAGTACGTCTTGAAGCGCGCCCGGCAGGATTTGAACCTGCGACCTTCCGCTCCGGAGGCGGCTCCTCC